>CAZFLS010000064.1:0-6457 GCA_964518815.1 uncultured Candidatus Peribacteria bacterium | reverse complement strand
TATAACACATATTAGTTAAAATACCTACCCATTTTTGTCCATTAAGTCGAAATTTTTTTAATAATTTCTTGTAATTTATCTTTTATTTCTGATACATTTTCTTCTTCTTGAGTTTTATTAGTAATGGACTCTAATTGATTTTTTACTTCAATAACAACGTCATTAAGTTCCTTATTTTTTTTTATTAATCAGTTTTTTTCTTTATTTGATTCTAAAAATTCCAATTTTTGCATTATATTATATCACAATAAAGTTAAAAATTTTTTTTGAATATTTGTTGAAGGTAAAGATCAATTAGTTTTGTCTATTCAAATATAAATATCATCATTTATTTTTAAAACAGCATCATCTCATTCTCAAGGTACAGGTTGCGTAGCAATACAAAAATTATCCAATTTTTCTAATCAAGATCATGCACAAATAGTGACATCTTGAATTAATTTATATAAGTTAACCTCTTTACTTTCGTAATACTTTTTTGAAAGTACTTCTTTTTCTAAATTAAGAGATATATCTTTGGATCAAACTTCTCAATTTTCAACATAAATTTGCCTTAATTTAATTTGTTTTGCATTTGATTCTGTCTTAAAATAGAAACAAATTCTATTAATACCAAGTATTTCAAATATTTTATCTAAAGCCTTTTTTAAAACATTTTTATTTTTATTTAAATTTAAAATTAATTCATTTGAATCAAAACTTGTAATAAGAGAAAGAAGAGTTCTAAATCAATCTAAAATATTTGTAAGATCATTTGTATTTAATTCTTGTTTTGATAATTCTTCAATAGTTACAAGTTCTGAAGGATCCTTATGTTTTATTTCCTCTACCATTTTTTTTAATTCCACAAAATCTAATTTATCATTTATTTTTTTAATTTCTTCTCTTTTTTCTTTTATCACATCTGCATATTCACTTGTTCTCAAATGATCAAATATTATTTTTGGTTCGGAAAAATAATATCATTGAAATCAACTAATTAAATTGGATAATTTCAAAAAATTAAAAACTTTTTCATCTGATATCCTTTCCGCAAAAAATTTAACATTAGGATATGCTGACTTTAAAAAATTTAATGATTTAATAAATGTCTCTAATTTATATTGAACTTCTTTATCTTTTGAATCTGGAAACGTATTTTTTAAACAGAATAATTCTTGATTGGATGATGAAATTTGCTTATTACAGTCATTTTTATGATCACACTCATAACAAGTTTTAAACATTTCAATAACATATACTCCATCAATTTTTATTATATCAATATTTTTAAATCTTGTTATATTATTTAAATTATTTTTTCAAGAAGGGTAATCATCTATTGCTATTTTAATACCCATTTTTCTTAATTCTCATAAAATTTCATCAACCTTACCATAATCTTCTATACTTCAGTACTCCAAAATCTCAAGAATTATTCTTTCGGGATTGATTTTAGACTTATTTAAAAGATCTTGCATTATCTTTACAAAATTTTTATTTTTGATAGTAATCGGATTAATGTTGATTGAAAAGGAAAGATTTTTTTTAGATTCATCCATAAAACATTCTTTTTCTAAAAAAGTAATAAATGAAATTATCACATGCCAATCTAAAATTTTAACAAATCTATCATAATAATTAACAGAATTTAAAAATTTTATATGTTCTTTGTTTTTTGGTATATCATCAATAACATCTTGTTTTATTCTCATTAATATTTCCATTTCTTTTGCTACTTTATTTTCATCATTTATTTCATGTCCAACCAAAACTATTTTATTATTTGCTAATATATGTTCTATTTCTTCAGGCTTAAAGATCGAGTCAGAATTTCATATTAAACTAGTCATCAAGTTTTCATTTTTAGTACTTAACCCGTGTAAATTTATTTGTTTGGTAATATTCTCTCTTATTTCAAGTAAAATATGCATAATTCCCCAAAATAATATATCAATCTCATTTTTAATTTTTTGTATATCTATAGACTCTATTCTTGTTTTTTCGGTAATACTTAAATTACTAACATATTTACCATGATTTTTGCTTTCCATACAACTGACCAAATCATTAATTTTTGAAAAAATATTCCTGAAATGATTATTTATTTTAATTAAAAAGTTTAATAAATTGGGATTTTCTCTTTTGAAAAAATCTTTATAATTCTCATGACCAAATCCATCTTTTTTATATTTATTTAATTCTTTTTTAAAACTGTCTATATATTTTTCAAAATCTACAACTTTTTCATAAAAATTTGCTCAATTAGAATTATGACTATTTCTATTAACAAAATAATTTGAAATTTCTAATATATTTTTTTCTAAAAATTCATTAAATTCAAGACTTTTTATTTTTGCATCGTATATTATACTGTATAATATATCAACGTATGAAATAGTGTTTTTTAAATCTTCCAACTTGGGATCTTTTTTTTGTGCGGTTAAATTAGGATAATTGATAGCATTTACATTTCTTATAGACATGAAAAAAAATTAAAAAATAATTATGTCAATATAAAAAAGAATTTATTTAAATCAAATATTTATTTCTTGACAAATTTTTATTTGTAAATTTTTTTAAATCAAAGTACAAGTTTTACTGTTATTTTTTTCTATAAAATTTCTATAAAAAACATTTTACTTTTAAATAAATATGAATATATTTTATATCTAGAGTTAAATAACCGAATATTTAATTATTAAGATTATTTATAAAACAGTCTTTACCTAAGACTAATTTTTTTAATCAATTATTTTTATTGCATATGACACAAAAATATGATTCATCAAATATTCAGATTTTAGAATGATTAGAACCTGTTCGTAAAAGACCATGAATGTATATAGGTTCTACGGACGAAAGATGACTTCATCATCTTATTTGGGAAATAGTAGATAATTCTATTGATGAAGCTATAGCCTGATTTTGCAAAAATATAGTTGTAACTATTACGAAATCTTGAGCTATACAGGTAGAAGATGATGGTAGGGGTATTCCTGTTGATAAACATTCAAAAACCTGAAAATCTGCTTTAGAAGCAGCTTTAACCATTTTACATGCTTGAGGTAAATTTGACAGTGGTACATACAAAACCTCAGCTTGATTACATTGAGTTTGAGCGTCCGTGGTAAATGCTTTATCTTCTAAATTAGAAGCTCATGTTTATAGAGATTGAAATATTAATTTTCAATCATACAAAAAATGAGTACCTGATGATGATGTAAAAGTAATTTGAAAGACAGATAAGAATGGTACCACTATTAAATTTTGGCCAGATGACAGTATTTTTATTACTACAGAATTTGACTATAAAACTATTTTAACAAGATTACGTCAACAAGCCTATCTTACAAAATGAATTGCTATTTTATTGATTGACGAAAGAACAGATGATAAATATAAATTTTATTTTGAAGGATGAATTAGATCTTATGTTGTTCATTTAAATAGACAATTTGAAGCTTTATGAGATATTTTTTATGTTGATAAAAATATGGATGATGTTCAAGTAGAAATCGCATTACAATATAAGAAAGATGATTATACAGAAAAGACTATTGCTTTCGTAAATAATGTAAATACTCCAGAATGAGGTACTCATTTGGTTGGTTTTAAAACAGCTCTTACTCGTACCATAAATAAATATGCTAGAGCAAATGAAATACTTAAAGAAAAAGATCAAAATTTATCAAATGAGGATGTTGTAGAATGACTTACAGCAATTATTAGTGTAAAAGTAAAAGAACCTCAATTTGAATGACAAACAAAAGCAAAACTTTGAAATAATGAGGTTAGATGAATAGTTGATAAAGTAACTTGAGAAAAATTACTTGAATTTTTTGAAGAAAATCCAAAAACAGCAAAATTAATAATAGAAAAAAGTGTTATTGCTTTTAGAGCTCGCATGGCAGCAAGAACTGCAAGAGACAGTATCATAAGAAAATGAGTATTAGAAGGTATGACTTTACCATGAAAACTTGCTGATTGTAGTAGTAAAGATCCAACCAAATCTGAAATATATATAGTCGAATGAGATTCAGCTTGATGATCTGCAAAACAATGAAGAGATAGAGAATTTCAAGCAATTTTGCCTCTTCGAGGTAAAATTTTAAATACTGAACAAGCTAGACTCGATAAGATATTTGCAAATCAGGAAATTAAAAATCTTATTATTGCAATGGGCACTTCTATTTGAGATACTTTTGATATTTCAAAGCTAAGATACCATAGAATTATAATAATGACCGATGCTGATGTTGATGGGGCTCATATTAGAACTCTTTTACTTACATTTTTTTATAGATATTTAAAAGCTTTAATAGAAAATTGATTTATTTATATAGCTCAGCCACCACTTTATAAATTAGCTAAAGGTAAACAAACTTGGTATGTTTATTCAGATGATGAAAAAATAGATGTAATGAAAGAAAATTCAGTCACTACAGAATGAATTCAGCGTTACAAAGGTCTTTGAGAAATGAATCCAGATCAACTTTGGGAAACTACAATGGATCCAACTCAACGTAAAATGTATCGAGTTAATATTGAAGATGCAGAAAAAGCAGATGAGGTTTTTAAAACCTTAATGTGAGAAGAAGTTTGACCACGTAAAAGATTTATTCAATCTAGAGCCAAAAATGTAGCTAATTTGGATATATAATATCAATTTATTAATTTATCATTTTTAATCTTTTATGTACACAATAGATAGACAAAAATGAGCAAAAATCTTGGAAGTATCAACTCGTACTCTTGATAGATATATTCGTAAAGGTAAAATAAGGAGCCAAAAAAGAAGTAAAAAAATTTATCTTAATGATCAAGATGTGGAAATTTTAAAAAATTGATGAATTCAAGAAGATTATGAAATAATTAATAATCAAAATAATATTTCCTCTTCATCATTTATACAAAAATCAACATGATCAAATTTTAAAGAATTATATGAAAGTTCTCAAAGAATTATTGAAAGAAAAGATCAAATTATTCAAGATTTATCTTATAGACTTGGTAATGCCGAAGCAGAACTAAAAAATTCTATTCCTATTTTAGAGTATAAAAAAGCTACATTTCTTCTTGAAAGTTCCAAGACAAAAGTAGAAGAAGAAAAACAAGATTTAAATTGTAATATTGATAATTTAAAAAATAATTTAAAAAAACAAGAAGTAGCAAATATTATACTCATTATATTATCAACTATAATTTTAATAAGTGCATTTTTAATTTGGTTTGGTAGTATTTAGACACATTGCAATGCGTCTGTACAAAATTATCAAGTACAAGGTATAAAAATTTTAACAAAAGAGTAAAGATAAAAAAAGAATATTAAACTCTAAAAATCATTCTATGAAACAAAAAATAATTTCTCCAAAAAGAATTTTACTTAAACTTTCATGAGAAGCTTTGCAATGAAAACAGGGTTATTGAATAGAAGTAGAATTTTTGGATAAGTTAGCTGATAAGATAGTATATCTAAGTAAAACAAAAAAAATTCAAGTAATAATAGTTATTTGATGAGGTAATATTTTTAGATGAAATTTAGCTGCAGGAAGATGAATGGATAGAACAATATGAGATTACATGTGAATGATTGCAACAATAATTAATGGTTTAGCAATTTGAGATGCTATAGAACGAAAATGACAAGAAGCTAGAGTTATGTCGGCAATAGAAAGTCCAAGAGTTGCAGAAAGTTTTATTCGTTGAAGAACTCTTAAACATTTAAGAGTTTGAAGAGTGGTTATTTGTGTTTGATGATCATGAAATCCATATTTTACTACAGATTCAGCAGCAATACTTCGATCGCTTGAATTAAGTTGTGATATGGTTGTAAAATGAACTAAAGTTGACTGAGTTTATGATAAAGATCCTGTTAAATTTAAAGATGCAAAAAGATATGAATCAATTTCTATGACTGAGGCTTTAGAAAAATGATTACGAATAATGGATCAGTCTGCAATAGCACTTGCAAAAGATGAAAAAATGCCAATTTTTGTTTGTAAAATTGAAGATATTGATAAAATTTGATCTTCTAAAATCAAATGAACTTATATAAGTGTTAATTAAAAGTACAAAATTAAAGACACATTGCAATGTGTCTTTACAAAATCAAAAAGAATGTCATTCCTTTGAAGAAAGGAATCTACTTTATATAAATCAGTTTCAGAATAAATTTCTAATTCCTAAAACCACTATATGAATAAAAAACCTCACTTCACGTCCGGATATTTTTGTTGTAGAGACGCGATTAATCGCGTCTCTACAACAGGTTTTACATTGGTTGAGCTAATAGTAGTAATAACAATACTAGCAATACTATGAACAAACATACAAAAATGATTAGAATTATATCAAGTAAAAGCTTGAAGTTATCCAACTCCAGATAATTCTACTACTTTTAGTTGATGAACAAATATAATATTAAAACAATGAATACTAGGAGATAGTGTATCAAATAATATTAACTTAAATGAAA
>CAZFLS010000063.1:0-6462 GCA_964518815.1 uncultured Candidatus Peribacteria bacterium | reverse complement strand
TGAAAACAATCTTTTTTATATTAGTACTTTCAAAAATTTGAAGGGTTATTTTAGTATATATAAACTTTAATCAAAAAATAAATCCTTCGAAAACTCGGAGGATTTTTTATTAATAATTTTAAAACTATGTTTACAAAAATCATAAATGAATTATCTTCAAAATTCATTCAACAAAAAATGTCCAGAAAAGATTTACTTATAGAGCTTTTTAATAATCAAGAGCTAAAGAATAAATATAATGACATTAGAAGAAGTACTATTGTATGACAACTTGCAAATGAAATATTATTAAAAAATTGAATGGATGATAATTGTAAAGTAATGGCAATTGGTGATATAAAATATTTTTGAAAAGTAGAAAAAGATTGGGAAGAATTAGTAAAAAATAGTCTAAATTCAATAAATGTCTCAAATTTATCTTGATATGATCTTTCTTGACAATGAACTTTAAATCTTAGAGAAATTCTATTTAATTACATGAGTTATTATTATGATTTAAAATCTTTAAATGGAAATAAAATTATAAATTCCATCATACCAACTTACGGTGGTACAGACTGATTTGTTTCTATTTTAGACACTTTTAAAACTATTTTTCCAAATAAAAATATTAAATTTATTTATCCAGAAGCAAGTTTTCTTGCCAATGTAAAAATAGCAGAATCTTTTTTGTGAGAGAATAATCTAATTAAAGTTAATAAACCAAAACCAAATAATTTCTTTTTTTCTCAAGAACAAATAGATTCTTTATATAAATCTAGTCTTAATACAAATGATATAAATATTTATTATGTAACTCCTGTTGGTAATCCTACTTGACATAAGATAGATTCAATAAGTTTTATAGATATAATAGCAAAAATAGCCTCTATAGATAAAAATGCCATTTTTATTTTTGATAATGTTTATATTTGAATATTAAAACAAAAAATTTCTAATTGAATGTTTAAAGAAATTTTTGCTAATAATGATATTTTAAACAAAATTATTTTTACAGAAAGTTTATCAAAAACTCTTTGAGCAACAGGTTTAAGGCTTGGTTGGCTTTGGACTTATAATGAATATTTTTCTTTGGAACTAAAGAAAAATATTATCTTAAAAAAGGCAGGTTTCTCAAAAATTTTAAATGAATTTATTATCAATCTGCTCTCGGATTCTTCTAAAATAATTAATTTCCAAAATGAAGTTCATGAATTTTGGTCATACCAGAGAAAAAGTTTTTTTAAATATATCAAACATAGTTATTCTAAATTTTTTGATTTTGAATTAAGCCCAGAAGTACTTGATAGAGAAGGAATTTATGTTTTATTGAAGGTAAAAGGTTCCAATATTATTGAAGAAATTTTTGCAGAAACAGGAATAATATGAGTTTGAATAAATTTAAGTGATTGATTATATATAAGATATGCTTTTTGAAATGTAAATTATTTTTAATATAAAAAAATTATGAAAAAATTTAAAATTGTAATAATTTGATGAACTTCAAAATTTGGTCAATTGTGGCAAAGATATTTTGAAGAAAAATGACAAGAAGTAATAATATCTTCTAGGTCAACAAAACTAAAACCAGAAGAAGCTGTGAAAATTTGAGATATAATTATTTTTTCCGTTAGTATCCGTTTTACAGTTGAAGTCATAAAAAAACTTATTCCACTCATTCCAGAAAATAAGCTTGTTATGGATTTTACAGGTATTAAATTTGATGCCACTCAAGAGTTAAAAAAATATACAAAGTGAGAAGTTGTAGCTACACATCCCATGTTTTGACCTTGGATAAAATCTCTTGAAAATCAAAATATAGTTTTTGATCCAATTAAAACAGGTGAAAAATGGGATTTTATTTATAATTTATGGAAAGAAGATAAGACAAATCTTATAAAATTAGATTCATATAAACATGATGAACTTGTTGCTATAGTTCAATCTACAGTACATTTTATTAATTTACTTTTATGACATATTTTACAAAAAAGATGAATAGATATTAATCAAATTCTTCAATTATCAACCCCAAACTCAAGATTACAACTAATAATTTTATCTAGATTTTTAAATCAAAATGCATCTCTTTATACTGATATGCAGATGTATAATCCTGTTTATAAAAGTAATGTTATTCCTGAAATTCAAAATTTTGTAAACTATTTACAAGATGTTATAAATAATTCAGATGCAATAAGTTTTGAAAATGAGTTTAATAACATGAAAAAGTATGTTTGAACTGATTTTTTAACTAAAGCATTAGATATTTCGAGTAAATTTGATGAAGAATTAAAAAAATGTTTTTAAAGATTATTTGTATTTGGCTTAAAAATCCAACATTCGTAGAGTGTTGGATTTTTTCTTTACTTTTTCAATTTTTTTCTTTTTTTAAATTAGTAAAAGATAGACGTTTTATTTTTTAATTAATTAAATTATGGAAGTTGTTAATAATATTAGTGATATCGATTATTCAAGACAAAGTCTTGAAAGAAAGAGGAAACTTGAAAAAATTGTTAAAAGTTGAATTGAAGTTTTCCCTGAAAAATATAATCGAACAAATTCTATTAAAGAATTATTATTAGAGCCAGAAAATATTTGAATTAAGATACATAATTCAATGGAAGAGGCTTTATTGAGTGATAAAAATAATATTAGAATTTGATGAAGACTCATGAGCTTTAGATCTCACGGAAAATTATCTTTTTGAAAATTAAAAGATGTTTCATGAGAAATTCAACTGTCTTTTGCTAAGTGAAATGTACAAATTGAAAAATGAGACTCTGAAAAAATATCTGAAATAGTAATAGATGGTATAAGTATAGATGCTTATAAATTTATAGATAAATATATTGATATTTGAGACATAATATGAGTTTCTTGAAATTTATTTTATACCAAAAAAGGAGAGCTAACTTTATTTGTAAAAGAGATTACATTACTAACAAAAACAATTAATTCTCTTCCAGAAAAGTTTCATTGATTAAAAGACCAGGAATCAAAATTTAGAAAAAGGTATTTAGACATACTTCTTAATTCAGAAGTAAAGAATATTATTGAAAGAAGAAGTCTTTTTTTTAGAGCAATAAGAGATTTTTTAAATTCTAAAGATTTTATGGAAGTTGATACTCCAGTTTTGGAAAATACAACATGATGAGCTGATGCAAGACCTTTTGAAACCCACCATAATGCTTTTGATATGGATGTTTTTTTAAGAATTTCTGCTTGAGAATTATGGCAAAAAAGACTTATGGTCGCTTGATTTGAAAAAATATTTGAACTAGGTAGGATATTTAGAAATGAATGAATTTCTCCAGAACATGCTCAGGACTATAATCAAGTTGAAGTTTATTGGGCTTACGCAGATTATAAAGATATGATGAAATTAGTTAAAGAAATGTATCTTTCAATAATAGATAAAGTTTACTCAAAAAGACAATTTAAAATTAGAAATTTTGATTTAGATTTTAATAAAGAATGGTATGAAATTGATTATACAGAAATTATAAAAGAAAAAACTTGAATTGATATATTTAAGTCAAGTGATCAGGAAATTATTGATAAATTAGTAGAATTAAACATAAAAGTTGAAGATAATAATAGAACAAGAATGATAGATTATCTATGGAAATACATAAGAAAATGAATTGCATGACCTGCATTTTTGGTAAATGAACCAAAATTTACTAGTCCTCTGGCAAAATCAGATTTTAAAAATCCTGAAATTACTCATAGATTTCATGTCATAATAGCATGAAGTGAAGTAGGTAACTGATATAGTGAACTGAATGATCCTATTGATCAGGAAGAAAGATTTACTAGCCAACAAAAATTGAGAGATTCTTGAGATGAAGAGGCACAGATGGCAGATATAGATTTTGTTGAAGCTCTAAAATATTGAATGCCCCCAACAGCTTGATTTGGAATCTCTGAGAGATTATTCTCATTTTTAGAAGATAAACCAATTAGAGAGTGTCAAACTTTTCCATTAATGAAAAACGTATAAAAGAAATTAATTAATTTATTAATAACTAATTGATATTATATGGAACTACTTACATTTGAAAAAAATGAAATTTGAGACTTTTTAGAATTAAAAATTTTATCAGAAAATATTAATGTAAAATTTTTCATTAAAAATGAAATTAAACTAGCTTGAGTAATGAATTATAAAGAAGATAATGATAGATATGTGATTCCAAACTTTATTAACTGTAACAATAAAAAAATTCATTTTTGATACTATATAAAAAATAAAGTTGAAGAAAAATTTATAAATGAAAAATATAAATTGAAAATATTTAATGAAAGCATTGATTACCCAAAATTAAAAGAAAACATTAATAATTTTATAGAATATCTAATAAATAAAAAAAGTGATTTACAAAAAATACTATCTAAATATGAAACACTAGAGGTATTTAATGATGAATTTGAAAGGTCTATTGATTTATTAACAAATATTGATGAAAATAAGGAATATTTTGTAAAAAAAGTTGATCAAATTGCTTCTTTTTTACCAAAAAACCAACCTTTATATGCTTTTTGTTGTTTTGTAATTATTCCATCGCTGATGTCAAAGAAAGTAATTGCAAAAAAACCAGCTGTTATGCAATCATTTTTTGATAATCTTATTGATATTTTAAACATAAAATATTATTTTCCAAATATTAAAATAAGTGATTTATGAAGAGTTGAGTTTATAGATATGATTAAATGAGAATATGAAGATAAAAATTGAAATACTCAGCCTTGTACTGATGTAATTATTTTTACATGAACAATGGAAAATGCAGATAATATAAGGATGAATTTTTCTGAAAAAACTTTATTTATTTCAAATTGAGCATGACATAATCCACTTATTATTACTGATACAGCAAATATAAGTGATTCAATTTCTGCATCTATATCACTTCAGCTTTATAATCAATGACAGGATTGCGCAGCTCCTAGTACAATATTAGTTCATGAAAAAATATGTGATGAATATGTAAAATCTCTATTGAATGAAATCAAAAAATTAAAAGTTTGAGATTATAATAAAAGTAATATTTGACCGATTACTGAAGCAAAAGATATGATTAGAATACAAAAAATTTTTGTTGATAATATAGATTATATTAATAAATCAACCCCTTGACTTATTTTGTCAAATAAATCACTTGTTTATCCAACAGTTATTGAGAAACCTCTAGAATTTTGATGAAATTATACAGAACAATTTGCTCCAATATTTTTTATTCAAAAATATAACAATGACTCAGAGCTGAGATCTTATTTTGAAACAAATAAATATAGAGATAATGCTATGTATGTTACTGTTTATTGAGATAGTAAATATGTAAATAATATTTTATGAAAGAGTATTTGATCACTTTGAATATTACATAAAAAAGATACATTTTTACATAATATTAATTTGCACAGTAAATGAGTTGAAAGGTGAATTAAGCCTTATTGATGATATTGAAGAGGGGCATCAAATTTTAGTATATTTTGAAATATTATATCAAAACCTACTTTACCTCAAAGAGATATTTACGAAAATCTAATATGTAATTCTGAATATTAATTTAATAAATTCTCCAAAAAAACTAAAGAATTTTAATTATCTTTATTAAATACTAAACTAAATTTATTTTATTATTTATCTTATTTTCATCACTGTAAAGACATTTTAAATTATTATCAATATTTTTCTTTACTTTTTCAATATTTTTCTTTGACGTAAGTCTTATAAAGAAGACATATTTATTTTTTAACTATAAATTATATGAAAAAGGTAATAAATGATTCTTGATTGCCAAATAATAATGGCCAATTTAAAGAAATTAATTATGAGATTGATTCTCATGATTTTGAAAAGCTTGTAAATATTATTAAAGAAACGGTTTCTTGAATTATTTCATTCAACTGAAAAACTACTTTAATAAAAGCTTATAAAAACAAAAATATATAAAAAACAGGTTTTAATTTTTAATTTTAATTATATGAAAGATCAAAAGCAACAACTAAATAAAATAAATATTTGAATAATTTGATTATGAAATGTATGAAGTGAAGTTTTTAGAATTCTTCAAAATAACAGAGAACGATATGAAAAAATAATTTGAAAGTCTCTTAATATTTCTTGAGTACATACTAGAAATCCCCAGTGAGACAAAAGTAAGGATATTTATGAAAATTCTCCTGAAAAATTCAAAAATTCTCAAGAAGAAATAATTAATAATTCTGATATTGTTGTTGAAACTATTTGATGAATTGAAAAAGCTAAGGAATTAATTGAATATTCAATTAATAACTGAAAATCAGTAGTTACAGCAAATAAAGATTTAATTGCAAATTATGGGAATGAATTAATCAAATTTGCTTATGATAATAATGTTTTTCTTAATTTTGAAGCAAGTGTAGCTTGAGGTATTCCAATCATCAATGCTCTACAAAATTGATTAGCTGGAGAAAATATTACTAGCATAAAAT
>CAZFLS010000062.1:6362-6539 GCA_964518815.1 uncultured Candidatus Peribacteria bacterium | reverse complement strand
TGTTATTACTACTATTAGCTCAACCAATGTAAAACCTTGTGTAGCACGTCCGGACGTGAATTTATTTTTAAACATATCTGTAAATTATTAAAATAAAATAAAAAAATCTGAAAGAAATAAATTCCTCAGATTTTGGGGGTTGTATTATGAAGTATTGAAACAAAAGGCTAACTTTAT
>CAZFLS010000062.1:0-6262 GCA_964518815.1 uncultured Candidatus Peribacteria bacterium | reverse complement strand
GCGATATGCGATATGCGATATGCGATATGCGATATGCGATATGCGATATGCGATATGCGATAAAATTATATGTAGTTATTTTTTTGTCAAACATTTTTTAGAATTAGTCTTAAATTTTAATGGTGGTATTATATGTTTTTTTGGGGGGGAGTCAAAAGTAAATAGTTCTCAGTTTTAATAAAGATTAAATTAATTATGAAATTTTTTTTGTAACATCTTTTTTAAAGTAAAGTATTAAAAATACCAAAATTAAATAATATATTATCTCAAAAACATATCTGTAAATTCATAAATCGGTTTTAATTATACTAAAACTCATGCTTCAAAAAAAATTAACAATAAAAAGAACATATTCTAAAAGTACCCAAGTTAAAAATCATATCCAAATTCATATTTGACTATAAATTAAATAAAAAATAATGCTCAAAGTTCAAAATAACATTGTAATAGGAATAACGGGAGTGGCTAAAATATTTGTTACAGGAGATATTATTGATATTTGACCAAAATTTACAGCTACTATAGGAATAGTAAAGACAAGAGAACTTAAAGTCATAATCAATGTTTCTTTAACTACAAATAAATCTGGTAAATATTTTAATATTTTTTTGAAGAAATCTTGAGTATAAAGTATTCATAATACGGCCAAAAATGACAAATAAAAACTAATATCGTAATTTAGAATTAATGGATTAAATAAAGAAAAAATTAATACAATAAAAATTAATAAAGAAAATCAATTAGCTTTTTTTCAAAATGTTAAAAAATAATAAGATACTAATCACATTAATGAGGCTCTAAGTATAGGAATTTGACATCAAACAATAAGTGTAAATAAAATTATGGCAAGAGAAATAATTGGTAGTTTTATATAATTTGGAAAAAATTTTAAAATAAAAGAAAGAAAAATAACTATTATAGTTATATTAAATCAGCTTATAGCTATAATATGAGTAAGTCAGGAATTATTAAAATTTGTTTTTAATTCTTTAGAAAATCCTGTTCTTTCTCAAATTAAGATTCATCCTAGAAATATTGCTGAATCTCAAGGATAAATTTTATTTATTATATTTATAAAGTCGGTTTTAATATTAAAAATTAAGTTTTTAATAAATGAATAATTAGTTCAATTTTTTGTAAAATTATAAACAAAACTTTGACCATAAATCTCTTTTAATAACAAATATTTATCATATTCAAAATTATCAATAGATTCTGGTTTTATAATTTTTTGATCGAAAGAAATAATATCTCAAGGTCTCAATTTAATTTGTTTATTTGTGTTTATAAGAATATTAATATTTCAAGGAGAGATCTTTTTATTAAGGGAATTAATTTTTAATATATAAACAGAATAATTCTCATTTTTAGAATAAAAATCTCTGATTTCTCATATTATTGATATTTTTTTTGTGAAGTTAATTGTGTTTTTTTCTAAAAAATTTTGGTTTACTTTAATAATATCAAGATTATAAAGAGATAAAAGTCATCAAAGAAAAAACCCCAGTAATGTAATTATTAAAAATAAGAAAAAATTTTTAAAGTAAAAAATAACTTGAAATCATAATAAAAAAATAAATAAAAAAATATATACAAATAAACTGTCGTATATATTAGTTAAAAAAATTCAAAGAAAAAAAGAAAAAGAAAAAATCAAAAAACATGCTATATGGTAGTCTCTTTTTTGTAAATTTTTATCAATCATCTTATTCATAACATAATTAAAAATATAGCTCAAATTTGAGAAAGATTTAAATGTAGGTAAGATTTAAAAATATCTATGTTTCAATTAAAATTTTCGAAAATAAGTAAAAAGCATGAGAATATTATTATTCATAAATAACCTACTAGTCATTCTATTTTTACAAAAATTCTACTTATATATAAAATTACAAATAAAATAAATGTTATTATTCAATAAATAATTGATAAAGGAAATGTAGATGTTGTATATGGACATTTACTCAAAATATTTGTTATAGTTACTCAAATTGGTAATTCGGTTGGAACTCCGCATATTTGTCAGCCAAAAAATGCTCATAAATATCAAATTGTTGCAGCAAATAAAAAAGACAAAAGAACAGCATCAATATATTTATTGCTATTTAATTTAAATCATTTTATATTTATATAAAGAATAATAAAAAATCAAAAGATTCATCAAATAAGAGAAAAATTATAATCTGACATGAAGAAAAATTTAAAAAATCATTCTTGAAATATATATTTATAATCTTTCCATTCTGCAAGTATATAAAATAATCTAGAAAAAAAGAAAGAAGAAAGAAAGAAAAAAACAATATTTCATAAAAAGAAATTAGTGTTTATCCCAAATCTAAAAGATAATTTATAAAGCATCCAGAAAAATAAAATAAAGGAAATGCTCAATGATAATCAAAAAGTATATATTGTAATTCAGCTAAAAAGTTCTATTTGTGGGTACATAAAAAATCAAAAATCAAAAGTTAAAAGCCAATTAAATTTGTTTAAATATAAAATTATTTTTTATAAAGCAAAATAGTTTGATATTATCTTGCATATTCAATAATCCTCTTTTCTCTTATTAAATTTACTTTAACTTCTCAAGGATAGTTTAAATTTTTTTCTATAGCCAAAGCTACTTCTCTAGCTAATTTTTCTGCTTCATAATCAGATACAGCATCAGAATCAACAAAAATTCTAACTTCTCTTCATGCACTCAGTGCATAAGCTTTTGTTACTCAATTAAAACTAGTTACTAAGTTTTCCATTTCTTGAATTCTTTTTAAATATTGTTCTACAGAGGCTCTTCTAGCTCACGGTCTTACTGCACTTATAGTATCTGCAACTTGTACAATTAATGTTTCTATACAAATATGTTTAACTCAATCATGATGACCCTCAATTATATTAATTATTTCAGGACTTAATCAGTATTTTTTAGCAATACGTGCTCAAATTTCAGGATGGGTTCATTCTATATCATGATCCAAAGCTTTACCAATGTCGTGCAATAATCATCATTTTAATGCAAGCAAAGGATCTGCTCAAATTTCTTGAGCTATAGCCTCAGCTATATAAGCCACTTCTTTGGAATGTGTAAGAATATTTTGACCATAACTAGTTCTAAATCTTAGTTTTCAAATTAAGCTAATTATTTCTTCTGGCATTCATGTAATACCAATTTCATTTACAGTTTTTTCTCAAAGTTCAAATATAAGTTTTTCAGCATCTTTTTGGTTCTGTTCTACAATTTCTTCAATTCTAGCAGGTTGAATTCTTTTATCTTCTACTAATTGCTCTAAAGATTTTTTTGCTATATATCTTCTAAACAAATCAAAGCTTGAAATAAATGCAGTATCTGGAGTATCATCAATAATTAAAGCTACTCAGGTTGCTCGTTCAAAAGCCATAATGTTTCTTCATTCTTTTCAAATAAGCTTTCATTTTATATCATCATTTTCTAGATGTATTGTTGTTTGTGTAGTCTCGGAAATAACTTCTCAGGCATATTGTTGAATTGATTTTATTATAATTTCTCTGGAAATTTCCTTTTCTTTCAATTTTATTTCATTTTTTTTCTTTTCAATTATTGCTAAAAAATCTTTTTCGTATATTTCTTCAGTTTGTCTAATAATAAGTTCTCTCGCTTCCTCTTTTGACAACTTTGCTATTGAAGAAAGTTTTGTCCTTAATTCTTCTTTTATTTTTTCTAAATCTTGTTTGGATTTTTCCAAGGCTTCATTTTTAGTTAATAATTCAGCTTGTTTAACTTCTAATTCATCGAGTCTCTTTTCAATTTTGTCTTCTTTCTCAAGAATTTTTTCTTCCATTTTTTCAAGTTTTTGCTTTCTAATATCAATATCAGATGAGTTTTCATCTAATCTTTTTTTGTCTTCAAAAAACCTCTTTTTTTCTTCATCAAGCGCCTTTTTTGTTTCCAAAAATTCTTTGCTCTTTTCTTTTTGTATTAAAGATAGTTTTTTGTTTAAAAAGAGATATACAAAAAAACCTGAGATTACTCCTCAAGCGAGTAAAGATAAAATTATATCTAACATAAATTATTTTTTATCATTTAAAATAAAGTAAAAAAGACAATTTCTTTTTTACATTACTCACATTAAAATTAACTTCTATATTAAGAAAAATAGAAAAAAGTCAATTTTTTAATTTTCTTATATGCAACTAATAAGATTCAATTCTATTTTTTTGTGTGTTTAGATTCTGTTTTTGTAAATTAATTTTTCTTTTCTTTCATTTTTTGTCTATAAATTTCTTGTTCAATTTTAAATTTTTTTTCATCTTCTATAACCTTTTTATTAAACTCTAAAATTTTCTTCTCTACAAACTCCACATTACGAGAATATTTTTCTCTACTAACTTTCATAATTATTGCTTTTTTTTGTTCTAAATTTTCACTTTTTAATTTTACTGGAGGAAAAGTACTTGCACTAAAAGTACGTGAAGGCATACCATCAATTAAAAGTTTTATGTAAATATCATATTTTTTAATATTCATTAAATCGGCAGGAGTAATAACTTCACTATCTCAAATAGCATCTACAAGCACTTGTGCATCTTGAGGTCAAACCTGAAAACTTATAATAGATCAAACATTTCCAAAAATAGCTCAGCGAATAGTTTCAGACATTTGTTCAATATATTGATTTGCAACAATTAGATTTAATTTATATTTTCTAGCTTCAGAAAGTATTGTAGCAAAAGCATCCGTAGCAAAATTTTGAAATTCATCTACATAAAGATAAAAATCTTTTCTTTTTGATTCATCAATATCTGCTCTGCTCATAGCTTCTATTTGAAATTTTGTAACAAGCATAGATCATAAAAGAGACATGGAATCTTCTCAAATTTTTCCTTTAGATAAATTTACAATGAGAATTTTACTATTATCCATTATCCAACGAAGTGAAAATGGATTTTTTGGTTGTCATAAAATATTTCTCAAAATAGGATTAGAAAGAAATTGTCATACTTTATTTAATATTGGACTTATAGCTTCTGTCATTTGTCTTTGATCCATAATTTCAAATTCTTGAGACCAAAACTTCGAAGTCATAGGATCTTGTAATTTCGAAGCAATTTTTTGTCTAAAAGATTTATTTGTAAGAATTAAAGGAATGGACATTATCGTAGAATCAGGAACTTCAAGAAGAGATAATATAGTATTCCTTAAAATATGTTCTAACCTTGGTCACCAACTATCAACCCAAATTCTTTTAAAAATTCAAATAAGTCCAGAGGCCACAAGAGGTCTTAATTCTTTACTTACATTTTCAAGCATATTAAATGCTATGGGGTTTTTATAATCCGAAGGATCAAAAAGAATTACATCATTAGTTCTATTTTTTGGTATATTTGAAATAATAGTGTCAGCTAAATCTCAATGCGGATCAATCAAAGCTATTCATTTTCATTTACAAATATCATCATATATCATATTCTCAAGAAGTACAGATTTTCACATTCATGTTTTTCAAATAATATAAACATGTCTTGCTCTATCTGGAGGTAAAATTCAAAAATTAACCTTACTTCAACGAAAATTTGTATATCCAATAGGGGAAATGTTTTCAAATTTTTCAAGAATAGGTATATTATTTGGTGGCTCTAAAGTTTTTGTAGTAACCCAATTAATTCATGGAGTTTGAACATAAATTGTAGGCAAATGTACAAGTCAAGCAAGTTCAGCAGAATTTAAAATGATATCTTTGGTATTTAATCTTTTCTTTAAAATATCAGATTTGTCCACAATAATTTTTCACAATTCAAAACCATTTTGTCATGGAATATTAAAAATATTTAATGAAGATATCATCTCTTTTATAGCAACTTTTGCATTTATTTCACCTTCTCACTCAAAACCAATATTTACAGAAACTCAATATCAAAATCCACTTAATTTTTTTTCTACTTCTTTATCTTTTTCTTCTTTTTTAGTAGTGGAATACTTTACCATTTTTTGAGGATTAAATATTAATCCTAATCATTTAAAAATGATGTAAAAAGGCCAACATATAATCTTTATTATTATATAATATCTTGAAATTAAAATATT
Source organism: uncultured Candidatus Peribacteria bacterium (assembly GCA_964518815.1). GTDB lineage: Bacteria > Patescibacteriota > Gracilibacteria > BD1-5 > UBA2023 > CAYRGR01. The sequence continues at coordinate 207 of CAZFLS010000062.1, read as the reverse complement.
TTTTATAAAATCTGGATAATTGGTAGAAAGTATATCTATAATTTTTTCATCTTTCCAAACATTGTCTCAAATTGGTGAAAAATTTACTTGAAAAAATTTAATATTTTTATCTCATCATTTAGTTAAAGCACTTGTAATAGAAGAAAATGGGTCAATATTTCCTTTTTCTGTTTTTTCTTTAAAATCAGTATATATTTTTATAGGAAA
>CAZFLS010000061.1:0-6748 GCA_964518815.1 uncultured Candidatus Peribacteria bacterium | reverse complement strand
AAATACAAAAATAAATATAAAAGAAGAAAAAAACAAACAAGATGCTAGTACAAAAATAGTAAAAGAAAAAAAGACTTCAATGAAAAATAAAGAAGAAGTAAAAGAAGAAAAAACTGTAGCTAAAGAAAAAATAAAAACTAAAGTAGAAAAAGTAGATACAAAAACTGAAAAACAAAAAAAGACGATAAAAAAACTGAAAAAACTTCTGTAAAAAAGAAAAAATAGTTTTTACTATATTAAAACAATAAAAGAGGTTATAAAGTAAGGTAACCTCTTTTATATTGTATATTTTTTGAAATTATGAAAATTTGACTTGACAAGTCGATAAATAAAATTATAACTAAACATATTTCTTATCAATTTTTTTATGAAAAAAATAATTTATACAATATTACTAGTTTTTATTCTTTTATTATCCCCTACTGTTTATTGAGATTTTTTTCAAGATAATATTATCTGAAATGATATTGAATTTGAGAAGTTGGATAATTTTACATTAAAACCTGTTACTTTTAAAAACTCTTTATATTCAAAAAAATATATACAATCCAAATATTTTTTAGATCAGTTTAAAGATGAAATAAAATTTAGGTATGTAAATGAATTTTTAAGTTATTATGATTTATGTGATGTAATAAATGATTTAGATTATTTGGTTTATTCTTTGAATAAATATTATAGTAATCTTAAAAAATATGAGGATACAAAGTCAAAAATATATTATGATTTAAGTTGGGAGCATTTTTCAAATGTTAGATTATTTTACAATAAGCTTAAATATACTTTAAACAAAAAATAATTTACCCCTATTAAATATTGGTTTCTGGTTTTTTTGAAAAATTATTGAACCCGGTTTTCGTCTTTAATAAAGTAATAATTAGGAATGTTTTTTTAAAACTACCAAAAACCAAATTTCATTGGGTATATCTAATAAAATTAGTTTATATTTAACTATATGTCAGACTCAAATTTGATATCTAGTATTTTTGGTCTTATTTAGATGAATTGTCTTTTTTGAATCTATGATCTACATTTTTAAATTTTACAAGTTTCTTTTTATAAATACTTTCTCTTCATTTTAATTCAATTATTATTGGAGTTCACCAAAATCAAAAAAATTCTCTTATTTTATTTTCAATATATCTTTTATAAGAAAAATGAAAATGATCTGAATTATTTACACTAATTAAAAATTTTGGTGGATTTATGTCTACTTGAGATCCATAAAATATTTTTGGTTTATGAGATTTTCTGGTTCATGTTGGAGCATGTTTAAACACAATTTGAGATAAAAAGTCATTAAAAACTGAAGTCTGAATCCTCTTTTTTCTTTCTTCTTTTATTTTAATGGCAGTTTCTAATATATCATTTAATCTTTTTCATTCTATTGCTATAGTAAAAATTGGTGTTACATAAGGCAAAAATTCTAATTTATTTCTAAGATGATAGATGTATTTATCTATAGCCTTTTCTTTATCTGTTCATGGTATATTTAGAACTTTATCCCATTTATTAATTACAAGAATTATTCATTTATTTGCTTCTAAGGCTTTTTGAATAATATGTTGATCTCAAGCTGTAATTCAATCAAATCAATCAATAACTACAGCAATAATATCAGCCCTTTCAATAGCTCTTTCACTTCTAAGTAAACTCCATTTTTCTATATTTTTGCTTCATATTTTTCAGGATCTTCTAATTCAAGCAGTATCAATGATGACAAATTTTTGGTTATTCCATTCAAATAAGCTATCTACAGCATCACGAGTTGTGCCTGCAATATCTTTTACCATTACCCTATTTTCTCAAGTTATAGCATTTACTATACTTGATTTTCATACATTTGGTTTACCAATTATAGCAATTTTAATCCAAGATTCATCATATTTTTTTTCTTTGTAGTCAAATCATAATTCTTTTAATTTTTTTATAATTTCACTTTTTAAATTTGTAATTCATCTATTGTGTGCAGTACTAGTGAAAAATAATTTTTTGAAACCAAGAGAATATAAATCATAACCATCGTTAATTTTAGATTCATTATCTAATTTATTTCAAACAACAATCACTTCTTTTTTAGTTTTTCTAAGAATTTTTACTATTTGTTCATCAAGAGTTGTGATTTTATCAAATTCCAAAACAAACAAAATAATATCTGATTTTTCTATGGATTCTTCTGCTCTAATTCTGGTATCTTTAAGTATTTCATCACTAGATCATTCAGTAAGTCAACCAGAGTCAGCAATAATATAACTAATATCATTTTCTTCATCATTAACCTGATATTCCAAAATATCTCTAGTTGTATTTTCTGTATCAGAAACGATAGCTATTTTATGACCTGTAATAAGGTTAAATAAACTTGATTTGCCGACATTTGGCCTTCATATAATTGTTATTCTTCAAAGCATAATTTTTAAATTATAAATACATACCCCATAAAAATTAATTTTGATTTAACTAATTTCAATAATTTTAAAAAATCTTATATTTTTTTGGATATAAATATAAACTCATTCTATTTAAATTTTAAAAATATCAAAAATTATATTATAAATACTTAATTAAATTTAGTTTTTAATTTTTTTATTTCAAAAACCTATTATAATCGATAGCTTGTTTATTTGTAATTTCATATATTAATCCATTTTAGGTATAGCATAGAAAAAATAGTAAATAAAAATTGATTTTTGACAACTTTTAAATATAATGCTTACAATTAAAATATATAAATTTAATCATGGATGAAAGTAAGAAAATAGTAAAATTTGAAAATAATCCTTTAGGAGAAAAATCTGTAGGAGAGATTTTGGTATCATGAAAAACTGCTGAACTAATGTCTGAATATCATGATAAAGTTTGAGGGGTTGTTTCTATAGAAGAAATTAAACGTGTAGAACAAAGCATTTTCAGATCATTTTGAAATGAAATTCTAATGATCCTTAGTTTGTCTAAATTTTCTATACAAGAAGCTTCAGGTACAATAGAGGCAATGAATAAGTTAAGAATTCAAAGTAATTCTGTTCTTAATAGTGAAACATAATTTTAAATTTAAAAATAGTATTATAATATGAAACAATTAATACTAATCAAAAAAATAAAATTAACTCAAGATGTATATGAGTTAATTTTTAAATCAGAAAATAAATTAGGTTTATTACCGTGACAATTTATAACCTTTAACTTACCTTCGTGACTTAAAAGGGCTTATTCTATTTCTTATTCAGATTGAATAAGTTTTGAATTTATAATAAAAAGACTTGAAGACTGAAAATGATGAAGTAAAGAAATTTGTGATTTAGAAATTTGAGCCGTTTTAGATTATATTTGACCAATATGACATTTTGTATTAAAAGAAACTGAAAACAATAAATTATTTATAGGAACAGGTACTGGATTTGCTCCTTTGTATTTTCAGATTAAGAAAGCTTTGGAACTTCAAATAAAAAATAAAATTATGTTTTTATTTTGAGTTAGGTTTTTAAAAGATTTATTTTATCAAAAAGAATTGATTTTTTTAAAAAATACATATTCTAATTTTGATTTCAAATTTTATTTAAGTAAGGAAGAAAGTGATTTTAGTCAAAAATGATATGTTTCTGATTCTTTAAATAAAAGTTTTATTTCTGATTTTGATGAATTTTATATTTGTTGATCACCGAATATGGTAAATGATGTTAGAATAAAGCTAGAAAATTTTTGAATTAATAAGGAAATGATTTTTTTTGAACAATATTAAAAGAGTTGAGAGCTAAGAGCTAAGAGTTAAGAGAATTTTATATTTTTTACCGAATTTATAATATGTCTTCAAAATATATGAATTTACAGATTTGGATAAAATGAATGGATTTAGTAAAGACTATTTATCATATTACTAAAACATTCCCAAATGAAGAAATTTATTGATTAACAAGCCAAATTAGGAGATGTGCGATATCCATTCCTTCAAATATCGCTGAATGAAGTGAAAGATCGACTAATAAAGATTTTTGCAATTTTTTAAAAATCACAAAATGATCACTTGCTGAATTAGAAACTCAAATAATAATAGCAAAAAACTTAGAATATATAAAAACTCAAAACAATTTTGATATTTGTATAAAATCCATAATTGAACTAAGAAAAATGGTATCTTGATTGATAAATAAACTTAAATAACTCCAACACCTCCAAACTCTTAACTCTTAACTCCAAACTCATATATGGCATCAATGGAAGATGTAAAAACTGGCAAGAAAATTCTTGTCGATTGAGTACCTTATGAAGTACTAAAATTTGAGCATGTAAAAGTAGCTCAATGAAAATGACTTCAAAGAACTTCATTAAAAAATTTACTTACTTGAAATGTAATTTCAAAAACTTTTAGAGAAGTTGATAAAATAGAAGAGGCTAATATTTCTAATTCAAATGCAGAATTTTTATATGTTGACTGAACATCTTTTCATTTTATGAACTCAGAAACTTATGATCAATTTTCTCTTGATGAAGAAGTTATTTGAGATGATAAATATTTTTTGGTTGAATGAGATAAAGTAATAATACAAGAATTTAATTCTAGACCTATAAATATTCAGGTTCCAGCTTCTGTAATTCTTGAAGTAATAGAGACTCCTCCTTGAGAAAAATGAGATACAGCTACTTGATGAAAAAAACCAGCAACTCTTAGTACTAATCTAATTGTAAATGTTCCTTTATTTGTAAAATCTTGAGATAAAATTAAAGTTGATACAAGAACAAAAGAATATCTTGGACGTGCGTAAAATAAATAAAATAGGATATCTGATTAATTAATTATAATAAGTTTATCAGATAAATCCTACTCCTAAACAAAAAATTACTAATTTCTAATTACTAATTTCTAATGAATGTCTAATTATCTAATGACTAAACATTCTATTATTGTAATCTATTAAGCATTGGAAATTTAAAATTTTATTAGATATTAGAAATTAGTAATTAGATATTTATATTATATATTAGGAATTACTAAACGTTTGTAGTATATAAAATAAAACTTTTAGATGTCCTCAAAAGAATATTGGTAAGTTTATAACTATAAAATATATGCTTGAAATTAAAAATCTTTCTGTAAAGGTAGACAAAAAAGAGATTTTAAAAAATATAAATATGTCTTTTGATTTTTGAAAAACCTATTTTTTATTATGAAGAAATTGAAGCGGAAAATCTAGTTTAGCCCTCACTATAATGTGACATCCAAATTATGTTATTAATTCTGGAGATATTTTTATAAATAAGAAAAACATAACAAAATTATCCCCTGAAGATAGAAATAAATTATGAATTTTTTTATCTTTTCAAAACATTCCAGAACTAAAATGAATTAAATTAATAGAATTTTTAAGAACTATTTTTAATGAACATTTAAAAAGTAAAAAACGGTCAACAAAAATACTTAGTTTATTTTTATTTAAAAAATTTATTATACCTATTTTAAAAGATTTAAATATAAATGAAAATTTTTTAGAAAGAGATTTAAATGTATGATTTAGCTGATGAGAAAAAAGAAAAATAGAACTTCTACAAATAAAACTTTTAAATCCACGCTATATTATTCTTGATGAAATAGATTCTTGACTTGATATTGATTCATTTGAAGAGGTTGCAAAAAATCTGTCTAAATTAAAAACAAAAGATAATATATTAATTTTTATTACCCATAATTTTTCTCTAATAAATTATATTTGAGTAGATCTTGTTTATATTATGAATGATTGAAAAATTATAGATTTTTGAGATAAAAAACTTATGGAAAAAATTAAAAAAGAATGATTTTGTAATTATTGTACAGAAAGTAAAATTTTTTGTAAAAGAAAAACTGGTTTATAATTTTTATTGTTTTTGTGCTTTTGGTATTTTATAAATTAATTGACCTATAGGATTTAAAAGTTTTTTTATATTTTCTCTAGTTTGTAAATAATCATCATAAATAAATAGTAACATTACGTGAATTCAATAGGTATTTTCAAATTCTTGATAGGCAATAAGTGATTGTTCGTAAGTAGTCCTTACATGATTAATTTCATCTGAAATCATATTTTTTTGCTTATTTAAATATCACATAACATTCTCTACTGTTTCTTGGTTTGTAGAAGTAAAAATATTTGTACTTTTTTGATTTTTATCTTTTACTTTCTTTAAAAAAGAATTTATATTATTTCTAGAAAAACTATTTAAATAATCTAAATAATATCTATAAAAACAATAATGCCATGTGACATTATCAAGCAAAATTTGTTTATAAGAAGCTGTTGTATCATTTAATAATTCTGTACACTTAGCCTTTATTTGAGTCTTAGTGTTTTTATTTTGTTGTTCAATTTTTTTAACAATTTCTCACTTCTTACTACCTTTTAAATATTTTAATATTGATTCTCATATTTTTAGTCTTGTATGTAAAATAGCACAATTAAATATTGCATTTTGAGTTTCCGTATAAACAATTTTTGCTTTTTCAAATGGTCAATTTATATACATATTTAATGTATTTGACATATTTTTTACTCAAATATCATTAAGATAATTACTATAATTATCATTCATGTATGCATCATTAAATTTAGCATATGGGGGAGTTATTTTTTTTAGGAAAAATTTTTTATTTTTTCATTCCAATATTAATCATTCGCATGATCATGTATTTTTTAGATATCTATCATACTCTTCATCTTTACTATTGATTTCATTTTCTTTTTTTATCTCTTCATCTGTTTTTGCTTTTGGTAAAGGT
>CAZFLS010000060.1:0-6814 GCA_964518815.1 uncultured Candidatus Peribacteria bacterium | reverse complement strand
TATTTTATCATAAGACCAGATTATATTTATCTTCATCTTCTGGTCAAGAGCCTTAGAAATTTTTTGATTTTTTTGAATTCAAAAAGATTTTATTTTATTTTGATAGTTTAAGAATTTTATATATCGATGAATTAACACACTCAGGTTTATCTTAAAATTATCTAAAACATAACTTTTTACATACATTCTTAAAATATGGGTATTTTTTTTACTTTTTTACACATATTTTGAAAATATGTGTAAATTTTACTTAGATACATTTTTTAGTAAAGTATATAAATCTTTGTTTATATAAAAACTATCTCTTCATATTTTATATTTTTCTAAAATTCAAATTATTGTAAGTTCCTCAAGATACTTAGTAGCAGTTTTACGAGTACAACCCAAATCATTTACTAAAAAATCAATTTTTGTATAAGGATACTTAAAAATATTATTAAGCAGATCCTGACTATAAATTTTTGAGAGTTTGGATCTTATCGTTTGCTTATGAGAAAACATAATATTTTTAATATTTTTAATTATTTCAATTGTGCTTATTGCAGTTTGTTCTATAGCATATAACATAAATAAATACCAGTTTTCCCAATTATTACTTTCCCGAACTTCTTGAATCAATCTATAATATTCATTTTTATTTTGATTTATATATCTACTTAAATACAAAATAGGAGTTTCAAGTAGTCATTCTTTTACAATATATAGTATATTAATTATACGTCCTGTTCTTCAATTTCAATCATAAAAAGGATGAATACTTTCAAATTGATGATGAATAATTGCCATATTTATAAGTGGATCAATTCAGTTATTATCATTTATAAAACTTTCTAAATCTGACATAAGTTTTTGTATATCTTCAATATTTTGAGGTGGAATATATACTATTTCCAAAGTTTTTTCATTTTTCAATTCTGTTCAAGGTAATTTTCTAAATCATGCATTATTTTGGACTATAATTTCTTGTATTTTTAATATATCAGTACTTGTTAAAATTCACTTTTCCTTTATTTTTTCAAATCAATAATTAAGGGCTTCTGCATAACTATATACCTCTTTAGCTCAAATACTTACAAATTGCTTATTTAAAAAATTACTTTTATATAATTCATCTTGAGTTGTAATAATATTTTCTATTGCAGAACTATCTTTTGCCTCTTGCAATGATAATGTACTTGTTAAAATAGTCTTATTTGGCAAAGTATTTGCTATTCATTTTAATTCTCAAAGTACTCTATGCGATCTTATCAATTGTTTTAATATCTTATTTGTATCAAAATTATTTTCTTTTGTTATTTCGTATAAAGTTTTCATATTTTACATTTTTAAAAACTAGGCTTAACAAATTAGCTACTCTTTTAATTATACAAAAACAAACCAAAAAACAAATGATTTTTTAAGTTTTGTAGAAAAAATATTTTAAAATTTGTATTAAGAAACTTTCTTTATAAAATATCTTTTATATATTTTATAATTTTATACATAATGATTAAAAAAATTATTGCTTCTTTTGATATAATTCGAATTATAGCTATATGAATTTCCTTTTATTTTGGTTATCAAATAGGTTTTCAAAACGGTGATTATAGTCCAGAAGCTCAACTACATTTTATGATTCCTATAATTATTATTGCTATTGCAGGATTATCTGGTATTGAAGGTCTATTTTTTGGTAAATATTCTGCTGAGCTTAAAGGTTTTAAATCAAATGGTAATTATCAGCGACAATCAGCTATTGCACTTCTTTCTTATGCAATAATTTCTGTTATTGTGCTAATACTAAATTGGTGAATTAAAGCTGAACTTACTATCTACTTTACATTTATTTTCTTTTTCTTTTTTTCAGCAATTAATCATATGGCAGACACTATCATTCGAAAAAATTATAAATGGCAAAATGTTAATCGTCCCATTTTAACATTATTACTTATAGTTGGTACAATTTATCCTGTAATTGAAGCATTAAAAAGAATATAAAACTTTTTGATAATTGTTTAAAAATACTTTGTCTATTTCAACTTTAAAAACTTTATAAATTTATAAACTTTATGAACTTTAAAAATTACAATTCTTGATCAATTCTAATATGGACAATATTTCTTTCACTTTTTATTTCTGCATTTTTTATAGCATTTCAATCTTGAATTTCTAAATATTTTACTTTTTCTTCTTTATATAACAAAAATATTGAAGAATATTCTGAATTAAATGATGCTTTGTTAAGTTTAAAAAAAAACCCTCAAATTTTTATAAATATCAATAATTATAATTTAGAATCATTAGATTACAATGGTGCTAGTTATTCTTGATTTTTAAATTATAATGAAGCAACCGAATATTGGATAACAAATTCCTGATGAACTTCTATAATTACCTGATCAGTTATATCTTGAGGACCATTATTATATAAACTAATTTCCTTAGATACATCATCAATTTTTGATTCATGAATTATTAATACCTCAAATTGAATTAATCTATCTACCGGATCTGGTATTTTGTATATACAATCACTTGGATCATTTAGTAATTTTAATATAGATAAATGAAAATCGGATCTTTTGCCTGCGAAAAACACCTATAAATTGACAAAAAATATTTCATGATATAACAAATTTTTATGAAATTTGGAAATTACAAATTTTTGAATAAAATCATACCCAACTTTAGATTATGAATCACTTTGAATGTATTTAAATACTAATCAATAACTGAGCTTTTGAATTTTGACAATTTTCTTATCTAGAATCCAACAAATTATATTAAAAAATATTTTATTTTAATTAATTTTATTTATGATAAAAAGAACGGTAGAATTTTTATTTGAATGCATTGGATTGAAAGATGTAAAACGTGAATGATGGAGATGTGCTTGAATTCAGTTTCCAGAAAGTATAGCGGAACATACAATGCATTCAATTCAGATAGGTTTTATACTAGCAGAATTAGAGAATGTAAATGTTAATAAAGTTGTAAATATTTTAATTTGGCATGATATTGCTGAAATTAGAATTTGAGATATTCATTGGCTTTGATGAAGGTATATAAAGGACAAGCATAAAATAGAAGATAGGGTCATAAATGAACAATTAAAATGATTATCTACCTGAAAAAAAATAAAAAAGTTAATTAATGAATATAATGAAAGAAAAACAAAGGAATCTATTATAGCTAAAGATGCTGACACATTAAACATGGTTTTTCAATGTAAAATCTATCTAGAACAATGATATGATCTTATGGAAACATATCTTAAAAATTTTGAATGAAGACTTGTAACTAAATCGGCTAAAAAACTTTATAAAGACATTACTAATTCAAAATCTTATAATTGGATTTTAGATTATGAAGCAGATAATTATTGACATAAATAGAAAATTAAAATTTTAATTGCAACAAATCCATAAAAATAGATAGAATAAAATTACGTAAAATATTTTATAAAATATAGTTTATGGCAAATAAAGATTATTATGCAACTCTTTGAGTAAATAAAAATGCTACAGAAGCTGAAATAAAAAAAGCTTACCGCAAAAAGGCAATGGAAAATCATCCAGATAAACATAAATGAGATAAGACTTATGAAGCAAAATTCAAAGAAATAAATGAGGCTTATCAAGTGCTTTCTGACTCTCAAAAAAAGAAACAATATGATACTTTTTGAAGTGCTTGAGAGCAATTTCATTCATACTCATGATGACAACAATGACAATGATTTTCTTGATTTGAAGATATTTTCTCTAACTTTTCTAGATGATGATGAAAAACTACATATTCAAATAATGTAGAATTTGACTTGTGAGATATTTTTGGAGATTTATTTTGACAAAATCAAAAATGACGCTCTTCTGGATTTAGCTCAAGTAGCGCATCTTGAAATCAAAAAAAGCAAACAAAAACCAAAGAAGAACCTCAAAACTTAGATGTTATTAAAATATACGAAGTTCCGATTATGGATTTAATTTTATGACTTAAATTAAATATAGATACTGTTTATAATGAAAACTTAAAATTAAAAATTCCAGAATCTACAAAACCTGGTACAAAATTTAAAATAAAATGAAAATGAAGAAAATCTGGCAAAGAAACTTGAGATATGTATGTTATTGTAAATGCAAAAATGCCAACAAAAATTCCTGATGATGTAAAAAAATTATTAGAAAGTATTAAGTATAGACTGTAAAAAATAATGAATAAAAAGCTATAATTACTAATTTTTAATTTATAATTTCTAATAAAATTTCAAATATTTTAATGTTAAATTAGCTATAGCAAAACAATATCTAGACATTAAATAATTAGTCATTCATTAGTAATTAATAATTAGATATTAGAAATTTTAATTTTTAACTTTACCCTGTACTAGATGACTTTGTACTAATTTATAACTTTTAACTTAAATGAAATACCTTCTTCTTGATAACATTCGTTCCCTTTTAAATGTTTGAGCAATATTTCGTACTTGTGACTGAGCTTGATTTGATAAAATTATTTTAACCTGATTTACTCCCACTCCTCCTCGTAAAGACATTTCAAAAACTGCAATTTGAGCAGAAAATACAGTAGATTGGGAATATTATGAAGATCCTATTGAAATCATTACCAAACTTAAAAATGACTGATTTAAAATAATTACTTTGGAACAGACAAAAAATAGCATTGATTTAAGAAATTTAAAATCAGAAAAAAATGATAATATTTGTCTTGTAGTTTGAAATGAAATTTCTTGAGTAAGAAAAGATATAATTGATAAATCTGATATTATTGTAGAAATTCCAATGTTTTGAAAAAAACAATCTCTAAATGTTGCTACCGCTACAGGAATATTATTGTATAGATTTATTTAAAAACACAAAAAACTACTTATGAAGATATAAAAATAAAAAATAAACTATTTTTAATACTTTATTTTTTAAATTAACTTAATTATGGATAATAAATATTTGTTTCAATATTGTCAAAAGTTAGTAATTTTTAATGAAGACTTTGACAAAATTCTTCTAGCAAAAAGGAAATGAGAAAATGATTATGATTGAATTTTTTCTTTTGTTTGATGAAAAATGGAAATAACTGATAAAAATATAGTTGATTGAATTTCAAGAGAAAAATCAGAAGAGATTTGAGTTCAATGTAAAATAAAAGTATTTAAAAATTTTTCTTCTAATTTAGAATTTCTAAAAAAGGATTGATCACATATGATTTTACCTCATTATCTATGCGTATTTTTATGAGGAAATATAATTCTTAATGAAGAATATTCTGAATATAAATGGATTTCTATAAATGAAATAAATTCTTTTGAACCAAAAATAGAAACAATAAAAGAAATAATAGAAATATTTCATAAAAATATTCCATATATTTTAAATACTGATTATTTTATTTGTTAAAATTAAAAGAATTATAATTAGTTATTTCCCAATAAAAGAGCTTAAATAAAGCTCTTTTATTTTTTCTTTACTTTTTCAGTTTTTTTCTTTGAAAATAATTTTAGTATGCCGGCACAAAAATAAATTGTTATTTAACATAAGATTTAGAAAAAGTTTTTGAACTTTACAAAAACAAAAACAAGTAATGGCTTATGCCTTAAAACAAATTTTCAGACTAAAAAAAGAAAGGAGAATTAAAGATGAAAAATGTCATTATTACAATAATTATATTAATAAATATCATTGGCTGTAGTACTAATCAAAAAGCTTATCAGGAAGATAATTACAATTACTATAATAGGCAAAGACAAATTATTGAAGAACAACAAAGACAAAAAATAGAAATGGAAGAAAAACAAAAGGAAAAGGAAAGAAAATTAAAACAAGCTAAAGAGGAGAGAGGAAGAGAAAAGGAAAGAAAATTAAAACAAGCTAAAGAGGAAAAGAAAAGAAAGCAGGCTTTAAAAAGAGCTGAAGCTTTAGTTAAACAAATTCGTTCTAAATAAAACTCTAGGAGGATAAAATGAAAAAAAATGTTATTATAAATGTTCTCTTGGCGAGTTTTATTTCAATATGTTTGCTTTTGATAATACATACAAATGCATATTCATTAATTGTAAATACACACTCTCTGAGCGAACTTGAGGAAATGAAGACTACGTTAAAAAATAACGTGGAACAAATTTACGCAGGAATTTCGAACTCTAATAATCCTGATCTTGAGGTTGAAAAACTTCAAGAGGCTAATAAAGAACTGAGTTCTATAAATCGTGAGATTAAGAGATTAAAAAGAGAACAGAAAAAGGAGAAATTAAGGCAACAAAGAGAAGAACAACTTAGACAGGCACAAATTGAGAGAGATGAAAAAGAAAGGATAAGGAAGGAGGAAGAGCAGAAACAAGAGGAGGAAATTAGAAAACAAGAAGAGAAGAAAAATTTCATAAAGACTGTAATAAAGTGGCTCTGTATTTTGGGATTTCTTTATTATATTATTTTTATAAAAATTCCAAGGGTATTAAGAGAATACAGAGAAAGAGGAATTCCTAAAAAGTCAAATCTACCAAATCCTGTTGCCCGTAACGTTTCCGAAGCTATAAATACTACCCAAACTCATGTTAGACCGGTGTATGTAGCTTCTCCGAATAACTCTTCTCAAACAAGAGTTATACCTCAGTCTCAGCCTCTGCCTCGGCCAATCTCAGTTCCTCCAGTTCCTCCTCAAGCTACTTCTACTCCAGTAAGACCAAGTTCAAGTACACAGAATCAGTCAACCACAAGAAATAATAGCTCACAAAGTGGTTCAACTAGGAATACAAGACCTAGAAACGAGACAACTACAAATAACAATGGAGAAAGGAGAGATAATAGATTCGTTTCATCAGATG
>CAZFLS010000059.1:0-6846 GCA_964518815.1 uncultured Candidatus Peribacteria bacterium | reverse complement strand
GATGGTTTCTTCATTTCATTTTTGACTTTAATATTTTCTATAACTGTTTTTTGTCTTTCTTCCATAAATAATTTAAATTTATCCACTTTTGTAGAATCAATATAAGGAAGAATTTCTTCTATATGTTTTGAAATCATAGTTTTAACTGATTCATCAAAGGCTATTTTATCAAAATTATTATTTTTTACTAAATCTTTAGCAGATTTTAAAAGATTTTTTACTGCCTTCATGTGATCTTGCATAAGTTTTAATACAGCTTTTTTTTGATCTATATTAAGATCTTTTTTAAAATAATCTTTTAAAAATCAATAATTTTCATGAAACTCTACCCAATTTTCTTGAACTTCTTTTGTAACTTCACATTTTTCTTCCCATGATCTGATACATTTATTTTTAGAACCACACCATGTATATCAAGCAGATCATATACATCAATGATTATCTTTATCTCATCAAACTATAACTCAAGTAGAAGTGGTTGTAGTAGCTCAATCTACAGTAGTTCAAGTATTTGTTGTTGTAGTAGTACCAGTAGAAGTTGTAGTATCAATTACTCAAGTAGAAGTGGTTGAATTTACTATTGATCAAGAATTAGTCATAGAACCAGATGAAGTAGTATCATCTGCATAAGTAGAAGAAACAATTGCTATACTTACTGTAATCATTGCAGAGTATAACATAATTTTTTTTATATTTTCCATAAAAATAAAGTTAAAAAATAAAATAATTTTATCTATATTGTAGGCACAATTATAATATCTTTTTTCAAAAAACAATACAACTTAGGTGAATATTGAGTGAAGATTAGCCTAATTATTTCATATTAACTTCTCCTTGTTTTGTATAATTGTTATTTATATCATGAGATTGTATTTTTTCATTACTAACTGTAAATAAAGTATTATCTAAATATAAATTTCTAATTATAAAGCTACTATTAAAATTCCAAATTTGATTAGCAAAATATTCTCAAATTGGACTATTTTCATAACAATATTCTGGAACATAACTTGAAACTGGAGGACAATATTCAGATCAATCAATTAGTTTTTTACAAGTTGGTTTTATAGAGCTAGAATATTTTTTACACTCTTCTATTCTTTTTTGTTCAAGTCAACTTATATCTATATGTGTAATTCTTTTCTGTTCTTTTATTCATGAATCTTTGTCTATTTTTACTGTAATTGTTCACTGGAATGCATCTTTATTTCGATATAAATTATCTGGATCCAAAGCATTTATATACAAAGTTGCCGGTATAAATAATAAATTTTTACTTGCATGCCAAACAAATAATTTTGGATTATGTAAAACTTCTGAGCTACTTCATATATCTCAAAAAGTTAAAGTATATTTTTGTTTTGGATTAGCAAAATCTGATATATCATATAAATCAATTTTTAATCCAGCATTTTGAGTACCTCACCACTTATTTGTTTTTGTATCATAACCTAATCCTATCAAATGATTAGAATCATATGGATGTAAATATGTGGAATAACCAGGAATTTTTAATTCTCATAAAATCTTTGGAACTTTATTATCACCTAAGTCAATTACAAATAAAGGATCTATTTGTTCAAATGTTACAAGGTACAATTTATCTCCTATAAATCTAGAACTTTGAAAATTTTCATCTTTTGCAATATTTTTTAAACTTCAATAAAGACCTAAATCTTTATCTAAAATAAATAAATTTGTATATCTTTCTGGATAAGAGCTAGATGTAATTATTCTAAAATATCAATCACTGTTTTGATCCATAGAATATTGATTTAATGGTTTACCAGGAATTATATTTGAGTTTTTATATGTTGCAGTATTTCAATTAATTCATATTTTATGAATTAAGGTATTTTCACCTCTATAATAATAAGGCATTATACAAGAAGTTCTACATGGTGCTTGTATACATTTTATCTGTGGACAGCTAAAATTATAGTTTACATATAAATTTGAAGTAATATACAAATTATCTGTACTCATATAGATTTCTGATACATCTCAAAATAAAACTTTTGTTTTTACTGTTTCATTAAAATCTTCTGTATTTATAATGGATAAAATACCATAACTTGGAGTAAAATTATATTTTTTTAAAGTTTCAGTTTCTGGCATAACATATTCTATTTCTGTACAATTTCAAGCATCAGTAGAAGAAATATTATAAGGAATGGTTTTTCATTTTAATTTATAATTTTGTTCATTTTTGTTACTTGTTTTCTTAAGTTCAATCTTATTTGGCATAACTTTTTTTATATTAAAATCTGAATCTATTTTAGTTTCATCTAAAGTAGATCAATTTCATTTTATTCATTCTCTGAAATAAGCATTATAAGGGAAATTAAAATCTGATTGAGATAAAATATATAAATATTTGCCTACTCTTCTTGATTTTGTAAAATATCAATCAACTTGATAATATTTATCAATTTTTAAATTATTAATATCACTCATATCGTATACAACTACTACCGTTTTTGTATTTTTATTAAACCAATAGTAATCATATGACCTATTAAGATATTTAGTAGAAACTACTATAAGTTTATTTCAGTTTATATAGAGTTCCGGACTAGAAAAAGATTTTGGAATTTTAATAATTTTTAAAATCTTAAAATCACTAGACGGAAAAGCTTTAGCTATATATATACTATGAGTTTTTTCATTGTAAAAATAAATATTCTTTCAGTCTGTTTTAATTATTTCACTTTCATCAACTCAAACAACTTGAATATTAGTACTAGAAAAATCTGTAGCAGATTGTTTTGAATCTGCAATTCATTTAGCTGCTGTTCATTGAGTAGAAGGTGTCACTTCTGGAACAGCTGTTGTTGAATCATTCATAAGTACTTCATCTAATCAAAAATCTATACGTCATCTAAAATCTCCTCCATAAGGATAGATTGAAAAATAATCTTTTACATATTTTTTAATTACATCTTTCATATTTTGACAACTGGAGAACTTTTTTAAATGAAAATCAGAATTAAGTTGTTGTATTTCTCATGAGCCGGACTTATCTTCAAGATCAATTAATTGAGTATCTGTATCCGTAGCATATGTACTTCAAAAAAATAGTAAAGTTATACTAATTATAAGTATATAAAATATATTTTTTTTCATAATAATGTTATTAAAAGATAAAAAAACCTCAGAAATTATATATTACTTATTTATAAAAACAAGAGTTTTTATTTTTGTATTTTGGAATATTATTTTATTTAATAAAAACATAATTTCATACAAATATCTCTTTTAAAAAGCTATAAGCATCATGTGAAAATCACGTATCAGTTTTTGATGAAATAATGGATAATTTTACTTCTTTTGATAAATTAAAGTCTTTAATCAAATTTTCTGGAATAATCACGTTTCATATAGATGAAATTTTCAAATTATTATTTTCTTGAGAAATGATTACTTCGTTATAATCATTTCAAGGTATATTTATTTTAAATCAAAAATTATTTTGATTTAATGTTATTTTTTCAATATCTAAATTAGTTAAAATTCAATTTGAATTGATATCTAATAATTTTTTATTTTCAAATAATCGCTTATCTAAAATAAAAATTTCAATAAAATTAGATGAATTTACAAGATCATTTTCAATTTTTAATAAATATTTTCATTCTATTTTAGGCAAGAAATATAAATAAAATTGTCTATATGAATCTATTTTTGAATAAAAATATTCTTTTTCTCAATTTGGATATGTAAGAGAAAATTTAATTTCAGCTGAATCTAAAATTGTACTTCATTTTATAGAAATTCATTCATTAATAAAATAAATATTTGGTATATTTTCTTCCAAAATTAGTCAATAATCTTTAAACGAATCCAAGGATAAATATTTTTTATAATAATCCTTATCTACTTTTCATAATTCCAAATATTCACCAGGTTTTTTGCCTGTGTATCTTTTTGCTAAAAAATCAAATGCAATAGTTGATAAATCTACAAGATTTGGGTGTTTTGTACAGTTTGGTCTATCATTAACTTTTACTACAATACTTTTATTATCTAAAATAATTTGAGATAATGTATTAAAATCTGTATAACACTTTGCAGCTGAAAAATAATTTTGTGAAAAATAATTACCATTCGCTGTATATCATCATTCAAAATAGTCAGCATAATAAGAAATATCAATCTTTTTACTGTCTAATTTTAAAATAGATGCATTTTTTACTATATCAAAAATATCTCTATAGTACTTTTTTATATTTTCAATGTAAATATTAGCTGACAATCTATCTTTATTCAAAACACTTTTTTCTAATGAATAAAAATTATCTGAAATATTTTTTATTTTATCTGATATACTTTGTTTGTCTTCTTCTTTTAAATTTAAATAAATTGTATTAACTTTTTTAATTATAGTATTGATAATTTTATTATATTGGATTTGAATTTTGTAATTTTTAAACTTATCTAATTGTATTTCAAAATTAGCAAAAACAAAAGAAAATGAAAAGATATAAAACAAAATAAATCATATTATTAATTTTTTCATAAAAAATTTACTTATTAATTTAAAATTATTTTGTCGCATTATAAAGAGTTTGAATTTCTGAGTTAGATTTTTTCTTAAATTTTTATCCAAAATCTAAAATTTAAAATTAAACATAAATCACAATAGGTATAATCATAGGTTCTCTACCGATTTTATGTGATAAATGTGTTTCTACATCTTTTTTGATAATTTTTATAAGCTCTTTTTCTTCAATATCTGGAATATCTTTAACAGTATCCATAAATGATGTTTTTGCTTTCTTAATAATCATTCTATGTACTTCTCTTACTTCATCAAGATACACAACTCATCTAGTTTCAATTTTCAAAGGACCCAAAATTGTTTTAGTTTTTTCATCAACTTTAAATACTATAACTACTGCTCATGATTTCATCATTTGTGCCCTAGCATCAATTACGTGACTTGTAGCAATACCTATTCATTGTCAATCTACTATAATTTCTTCAAGTTTTAATTTATATTTTGATTTTCTAACAATCTTTTCTTTATCAAATTCTATTATTGATCAATTTTCCATTAAAAATACATTTTTATCAGGAACTCAAAGACTTGTAGCAGTCTTTTTATGAGCAACTCTTTGATATAATTCACCATGAATTGGCATGAAATATTTTGGCCTAATTAAATTTATCATAATTTTTTGTTCTTCTCTAGCTCAGTGTCAACTTGTATGTATATCCATTCATTCTTTTGTATATAATATTGCTCACTGTTTTATAAGTTCATTCATCATATTTACTACTCATTTTTCATTTCAAGGAACTGGCGTAGAAGAAAGAATTATAGAATCTCCAGGCTTAATTTTTATTATAGGATGTTCTCCATAAGCCATACGATACAATCAAGAAAATTCTTCTCATTGACTTCATGTTGTAAGTATTATTTGTTTGCTATCTGGAATCGATTCCACACTATTTGTAAGTCTTTTTAAAGTATTTGGATTAGATTTTACAAATCCTAATTCTTTACCTATTTTTACATTTTCAACCATAGATCTTCAGTTTAAAAAAACTGTTCTTCAATTTTTTTCAGCAGATTCAACTACTTGTTGTATTCTTCAAATCAAACTAGAAAATGTAGCTACAATAATTCTTCAATTTGCTTCAGAAATAATTTTATGTAATTCTCATCAAATATCTGCTTCTGTTTTTGTAAATCATTCTTTTAGAGAATTTGTGGATTCACTTAAAAGTAAATCTATACCTCTAGAACCTATCTCTGCTATCTTTGTAAGATCTGCTGGCTTATCTATAGAAGGTGTAAAATCAAATTTAAAATCTCAAGTATGAACTATTTTAGCATTGGGTGTTTCAATATATATTCAGCATGCATCTGGAATATTATGATTTTCTCTAAAAAATTCTATCTTAAAAAATCATATATTAAATATTCAAGTTATATCTGGATTTATTTCTATGAATTTTGCTCTGTTTAATATTCATCAATCTTCAAGTTGTTTTTTGATTAATCATAAAGTAAGTTTTGATCAATATACAGTAGGAAATCCTAATGCTGGCAATAAATGTTTAAGTCATAAAATATGATCCAAATGTCAATGTGTAACTAGTAATCATTTTATTTTGTTTTTTAATGGAATTAAAAAAGATATATCTGGTAAACTATATTTTGCTCAAAGCATATTATTTTCTGGAAATTGAGCTCATCCATCTATCAAAATGATTTCATCATTATATTCTATCATACTCATATTTTTACCTACTTCCTCTTGTCATCAAATGGCAATTAAACGAGTGTTTCATTTTTCTATAAATGGTAAAGTCTGAGGCTTAAGATTTGGGAAAATATATGGTGATCAATTTATACCACTAAAATTACTTATTTGATCCGAATCTGGATCTTTTTTTGAAGAAGATTTATTAATAAAATCATAATTATCTTCAATTGTTGCACTAAATTCTGGAGATTCAGCTCCAAAATCTTTTTTTGTTCATTCTGAATCTTGTTTTGGTGATAATTCCTCTTCAAGACTAGAAAAAAAGTCGTCTTTATTATTCATATTTGTAAAAATAAATTATAAAATAAAATTTAGGCTTTTTAAATAAAACCTATGTTATGCCAAAAAAACTGATAAGATTATTCTTTCCATAAAAATAAAAAATAGAAAATCTAAAAAATATAATCTATAAATGGAAAATTAATTAGCAATTAGAAATCTACAAAGATTATAAACTATATAACTACCAATTAAACTTTCTCAATTATATTCTTTAACGAATATAATACAAATATTTTTTTAAATTTATAGGAATTTTTGTAGAATCCCAATTATAAGATCGCAAAGATCC
>CAZFLS010000058.1:0-7168 GCA_964518815.1 uncultured Candidatus Peribacteria bacterium | reverse complement strand
ATTAATTTCATTTCCTAGAAAAGTGTAAACTATATTTTTATAAAATCAAATTTTTTTAAGTTATTTTTCTTTTAGCAAAATAAAAATATAAAATATATAATCTTTAAATCTTATTTTACTTTTTCAATATATTTACAAATGTTTCTGATGGAATACTTACTTTTCAAAACTGTCTCATTTTTTTCTTACCTTCTTTTTGCTTATCAAGCAATTTATTTTTTCTTGAAACATCTCCACCATAAAGTTTTGCTATTACATCTTTACGGTAAGATCAAATATCTTTTCTTGCTATTACTTGTCATCAAATAGCTGCTTGTATGGCAATAGAAAACTGAGCTTTTGGAATATTATCTTTTAATTTTGTGCAAATTTTCTCTCATACATATCTTGCTTTTTCTTTATGTACAATCATAGAAAGAGCTTCAATTCTTTCTGATGCTACCAAAAAATCCAATTTTATAAGTTCATCTTTTTTATATTTTAAAAACTCGTAACTCAAACTAGCATACCCACTTGAAATACTTTTTAAATCATCATAAAAATCACTTACTAATTCTGAAAGTGGCATTTCATAAACAAGCACTACTCTACTTGTATCAAGAAAAAACTGATCAATAAAAATTCATCTTTTATCTTGGGCAAGTTGCATTATATTACCAATATATTGACTTGGTGAAATAATATCTGTTTTCGCAATAGGTTCTTCTATATGTATATAAGTACCAGCCTTTGGTAAATCTTCTGGATTAGAAAAATATACATAAGTGCAAGTATTACCTTGAAAATCTACAAGTTCTGTTTTAAATCTTAAATATTCCTGTCTTTTATCTCAAGAAATTAAAACTCTATAAGTTACTTGAGGACTTGTCATAATCACATCCATGCCAAAATCCCTCCATAATCTTTCTTTTACAATATCCAAATGTAATAAACCCAAAAATCAACAACGAAATCAATAACCCAATGCTGGAGAAACTTCATTTTCTATAGTAAGTGAAGAGTCATTTAAAGATAATTTATCTAGACTGTCTTTTAATTTTACAAATTCATGGTTATCTACAGGATAAATTCATGCAAACACAAAAGGAGAAATTTGTTTAAATCATTTTATTGGTTTTTTGTTTTCGATACTTCAGCTAAAAACCGTATCTCAAACTTTGGCATCATGAAGAGATTTTAATCATGTGACAACATATCAAATTTCTCATTGTCTTAAAATTCAAGTAGGATTATATTTTGGATTAAAAAATCAAACTTCATTAACATCAAGCTTTACTCAAGTGTGAATAAGTTCTATTTTTTCTCATTTTTTTATTTCTCAAGAAAATAATTTCAAATAAATTACAACTCATTTATAAGGATCATATTGGGAATCAAATACAAGTCATTTTACAGTATCTTTTCAAACTTCAAAATCTTCATTATCATAACCAGAAATTAAATTTGAATTTTTATCAAGTTTTCTTGGTGAAGGAATTTTATTAATTATCTCATCAAGTAAATTTTCTATTCATTCTCAAGTTTTTCATGAAACTTTCAATATATCTTCTTTTTTACAACCAAGAAGTGAAATAATTTCTGTTGAAACTGCTTCAATATCTGCCAGTGGCAAATCTATTTTATTTAATACTGGAATAATTGTCAGATTATTTTCTAGAGCAAGATAAACATTTGATAATGTTTGAGCTTCTACTCATTGACTTGCATCAACTACCAAAATGGCTCATTCTACACTAGCTAAACTACGAGATACTTCATATTGAAAATCTACATGACCTGGAGTATCAATCAAATTTAATTGAGTATTTTTCCAATTCATTCGAACAGGAGTGAGTTTGATAGTAATTCATCTTTCCTGCTCAATATCCATCATATCCAAAGTTTGAGTATGTTTCATATCTCTTTTATTTATAGTCTGAGTAAGTTCAAGCATCCTATCTGCAATAGTAGATTTTCAATGATCTATATGTGCTATAATACAAAAATTCCTAATATTCATATTTTTAGTTATAAATTTTACAAAATATTTTTTTACAGTCGTAATATTACACAAATAATAAAAAAAACAAAAAAAATTTGATAAAATTAATTATTTTTTTAAAATATACTTGAAATTAAAAATTGTAAAATTCATTTATATGAGATTTCAAGTTTTTACATTAAATAATAACAATAATAATTCCTGCTAAATTTGATTAGTAGTTTTTTAACGAAATTTAAAACTATCCCTACTAATCAAAAAAGTAGGGATTTTTTAAATCAATTTTATATTTTTTTATATTTTAACTTTTTGTATTATGAAAAAATCGGTTGAAGAAATAATCACAGAAAGATTTCTGTGAGAAATAATTACATTCTGATTTATTGATACTATTCGTGAACATAAGAATTTTATTTTTATAATTCTTAGAGATGGCATTAATTTATTTCAGCTTTTTATAAACAAAGATAATTTTAAAGATTTGGATTTTAAAACTGAAAGTTTTATAGAAGTAAGTTGAATAATAAAAGAAAACCTTTCGGTAAAATTACATTGACTTGAATTAGATGTAAAAGAAATCAAAATTATGATCACACCTACTGAAGAATTGCCAATAAGTTGGAAAAATGAATGATATCCTAGTTTAACTGAAAGATTAGATTATAGAAATATTAGTCTTCGTGAGCCAAAAATACATCTAGTATTTGAAATTATGTCATTTTTTGAGTTTAAAGTAAGAGAATTTACTTATAAAAATAAAATAACAGAAATTCATTCACCAAAAATTTTATGAGCTCCATCAGAAAGTTGAGCTGAACTTTTTGAATTAGAATATTTTGACAAAAAAGCCTATTTAGCTCAATCTCCCCAATTTTATAAGCAAATGTGAATAGCTTCTTGATTTGGTAAAGTTATGGAAGTAGGACCAGTTTTTAGAGCAGATCCATCATTTACTTCAAGACATATGACAGAATTTATCTGATTAGATTTTGAGATAAGTCCTATAGAATCTCATTATGATTTAATGAAATTTGAAGAAGATTTTTTAGTATTTATTTTTTCTGAGATAAAAAAAGAATTTGATAAAAAAATTAAGGAATTATTTTGAATTGAAATCATAGTCCCTACAAAACCTTTCCCAAAAATTTCTTTTAAAGAAGCAGTAGAAATTCTCAAAAAAAACTACGATTTAATAATATCAGACCAAGAAGATATAAATGCTATTTGAGAAAAAAAATTATTTGATTATATAAAAAAGGAATTTGATCATGATTTTGTATTTATTACAGAATATCCTTGGTATGTGAGACCATTTTATCATATGAAATTAGAAGAAGATCTTACTCTTACTAAAAGTGCAGATTTAATTTATAGTTGAGTAGAAATAACTACTTTGGCTCAAAGAGAACATAGATATGAAATTCTCAAATCCCAAGCTATAGAAAAATGATTAAATCTCGAAAAAATTCAATTTTATTTAGATTTTTTCAAATATTGAATTCCTCCACACGGTTGAATGTGACTTGGTATGCAAAGAATTTTTGCAAAATTATTTTGATTTGAAACGATCAAAGAAATGGCATTTATACCAAGAGATCCAAAAAGAATTTTTCCTTAAGTTCAAACTAAAAAGTGAACATTTCATTTCACTAAAAGAAAGTACCAAAAAAATTGACTTTAAAAATTTTATTATTATAACTAACAATAGTATCAAAAGTGCTTTATAACAAATTTTATTTTTTATTTTTTAAAAAAGATTATGCTCAAAAGTACTCCAAATTCATCTTTAGATTTTAGCAAAGAGTTTAACAACGCTCTCATTATTTATTTAGATTCTATCAAAAAATTAAAAGATATTTGAGAAAATAATGAAAAACTATTCAAAGTTTTATTAACAATTAATTCCAAAGAGGAATTTTCAATTTTAATCAATATGTGCTTTGAAATTGCCAAAAAAATACATCCATCTATTTTATACACACCAAATTTATTTAAAGAATGGGCTAAGAATAATTTTACAGAAAAATTAGAAGATTTAAAAGATAAAAATAATAGGGCTAAAAATAAATATATATCATATATAATGGCAGAAAATGAAGAAAAAATAAATAATATTATTTAATAATAATTAATAAAAAAAAATAAAAAATTATCTATTAATTATTGTTTTTATTGTTTTGAAAAAAATTTTTAGATCCAAAAGCAAGCTCCAATTTTCTATATAAAATGTATCTAATTTTACTTCATCATCAAATGTATTTTGATGTCTTCAATGTACTTGTCACATTCATGTAATACCGGGTTTTATTGTAAGTACTCTTTTTTGGTATTCTTTATATAATTCTACTTCTCTTGGTTGATGAGGTCTAGGTCAAATAAGACTCATATCTCAGGTTAAAACATTGAATAATTGAGGTAATTCATCTATAGAAAATCTTTCAATAAAACTACCAATTTTCATTTTACGAGGATCATTTTTAATTTTGTATAAAGGTCCTATTCTACTATTACTTTCTTTTATAAGTTTTTGCTCCAATTTTAGAGCTTTATCTTTGTTTGGATCAATTCAGTATGCATCTTTTACACAAAATTCCCATTTTATATATCTTAATTTATATACATTAAATAGTTTTCAATTTTTTCAAACTCTGCGATTTTTAAAAATTACTGGTCAACTCGGATCTTCTAATTTAATCAAAATAGCAATTATAATTACAGGAATAATAAGTATCACTATAGCAAAAATACTTATTAATAAGTCAAGTGTTCTCTTTATTACCCTACCCCAAGGATTTAATCAAATACTTTTTATTTCTACTATTGGAAATTTATTTAAAAAAGATGTTTCAGTATTATTTTTGGAAATATCAAAAAAATTGGCAATATATTTATAATTTACTCAATAAATTCTAGAATATTCAAAAATCTGCAATAATTCATTTTGAGAAAAATCTGAATTCACAAGAATTATTTCATCAATTTTATAATCTTGTAATTTCTGTCATAAATTCTTTTCATCTCATATATAAGGAATATTTAAACTTTTAATTTGTTTAACATTTATATATCATACAATAGTATAAAGTCTGCTTTTTTTAAGCTCTTTTAATAACTCAATTTCATTGTTTTTTAAAATCAACAAAACCTTAGTTTTTTCTAAAAATCATTTTCCAAGAAAATAATGTTGAATTTCATATAATAAAAAACGTTCAATTACAATAAAGAAAACTGAAAACAATAATGCAAAAAATGTTATCAATCTTGGTATTTCAATTTTATATAAATATCAATTCGCTAAATATAAAATCGCAATATAAAAAATAAACCAGAGCAATCCGTTCGTTATAATATCAAAAAATTCTTTTAATCTTGAACTTGTCAATTTTATTTTATAAAGTCATGAAAAAATAAAAAGTAATATAAAAAGAAAAGCTCAAATTAAAGCAAAGTTTATAAGATATTGAGTATCAATGGTTTTTATTGGAAGTTGAATTCAAGGAATTAAGTCAGTAACAAGTCTTACTGATCTAGCTAGAAAAAATGATATAAATACTATAAAGAATTCTATAGGTAATTTTATAGCTCAAAATAAAATTTCATGTCTTTTCATAATTTAGAACTGAGAACTAAGAATTAAGAACTGAGGAAACTGAGGAAACTGAAGAAACTGAGGAATTTAATTTAATAAATAATAAACCTTTGACTTGTCACTTTTATTATTTTAATCAAAAATTTTATAAAACAAATATTTCTATTGATTTTAAAACAATTTTTTGTATTATATTGTGAATGAAAATTTAATCAATACTATCTAAAATGATACTATGAATAAAACATTAACTATAATTGTATTAATTTTAGCTTTTCTTGTATTTTATATAATGTTAATCTCTATTTTTCTTTACATATCATCTCAAAATGCTAAAAAAAGGGAGGAATATATTATTGAACTATTTTTTGGTAAAGTAAATAAAATTCCTGCTTTAATTGAAATAATGAAAAAACATGTAAAAAATTCCGATACATTTACAGAGATTATTTATCTTCATAAGTTATGAATAATCTATAACATAAAAAGTATTTATGATCTTTTGGATTTAAATAATAGACTTCAAAAAGAATTTTCATTTTTGATGAAAATTTCAGCAAAAACTCCAGCCTTACAAAGAGATTGAAACTTTCTTCATATAAGAAATTATATAATGTTTTACGAATCAAATTTAAAAACTTGAATAGAAATGTATAATCTTAAAATAGAAAAATATAATAGACTGATTTGATTAAAAAATGCTTCTTTATTAGGATTTCTTATTCCAATTCAAGAAAAAATTGTAATTTAATGGATCGTATAAAAAAATCTTTCACAATAAAAATTAACAACATTTCTAAAATTTCAATTCTTTTATTTCAAATTGTATCCCTTTCATATCAGTTAAAAATATTTTATCATCAATTAATTCTAAATAAAAAATATTACTACCTATTTCAAAAACTACTTTTTTATCTTGAGATTCTAGATTATGTAAAATCAATTTATCCTTATTATTATCTTCAAGGTTCAATAAGTTTATTTTAAATTTATCATCATTATTTATAAGTCATAAAATTTTCCCATTTTGTAAAATTACATAATCATTAAAAATAGCATTTTTAATTCAATAATTACTGTTAATATCATAAAAATAGGTTCAATTATCTGTATGAAACAAAATTTTATTAATATTTGAATAAACTCTTTTTGGATATAAAATATTTTCTTTAATATTAACAACAAAATTCAAGTTAGATTTAAGATCAAATAAGTAATTTTCATCTTTCGTTTTTATCAAAACTAAAAAATCATTCTTATTAAATATTACACTCATAACTTCCTTATTAAGGGAAAAAATTTGTTTTTCATTCTCTCAATCGAAAGAAAAAATAAAAAACTCGGGATTATTTTTGTAATAATATAAAATAGAATCCTTCATTCATAAAATATTTTTTTCTTGATTATTTTCATCTTTAATGTCAACTTTTTCTAATAAATTTTTTAATTTAATAAAATTTATTTTATCTTTATTTTCTGTTTTATTTTCCTCTAAATAAACTAATTTTTCTAAATTAAAATTCACAGATAATTTTTCTCCTGATTTTATTTCTATTTGTTGATTAAATCATTTATAACCCTCTTTATTTATAAATAAT
>CAZFLS010000057.1:0-7407 GCA_964518815.1 uncultured Candidatus Peribacteria bacterium | reverse complement strand
AATTTTACAAAGTAAAAACAAAGTATGACAATAGCAATTGAATGAAGGAACTGATGAACATTATTAGCTCTTGAAAAATGAGAAACTGCAAACCCAAATTGAAGACCAAGAAAGGGTATATCTTTAGTTAATCACGAATTATCTGAAGCCTGATATAAACCAGCATCTAAACAAGACATAGAAGTAAACTATATGAGTCTTTTACAATTAGAAGAAGAAAAGCTAAAAGAGTTTGCAATAGATAAAACAAAACCAATGCTTATAAGAATACTTGCAAAGAATATGTTAGACAAGAAAGGATTTGATATTATAGAAAAAATGTTAGATAGATGAATTTGAAAAGCTAAAATAACTGAAGAAATTAATTTTAATTGAAAACTACAATTAGAACTTACACCTGAAGAAAAACAACAACAAGAAGAATTATTAAAACTTAATAATTAATTTTATTTTTAACTTTTATAATTATGGCTACTACTGTACTTAATAGGGAATATGGCGAATACAACGAATGAGTATTTGCTATTACGGAAACAATCGAACAGACTTACGATATAAGTCTAGATAACTCTTTACTTAAACTTAAAGAGATAAAAGCAGAAGTTGAGAAAATACCAACTCAAATTTCTAATTTAGAAAAAAGAAAAGAAGATTTAATCAAAGGATATAATGATTGAGTTGAAGTATTAGAAAAAGCAAAAGAAAAATACGGCTGGGATACAGAATTGCCAACTAAGATTTAATCACAAGTCTCTTTATTGAGGCTTTTATTTTATAACTTATTTACATGGAAATCTTAATATTAATAATTTACTTTTTACCATCTATAATTGCAATATCAAGAAAACATAATAATAGATATTCTATATTAGTTATTAATTTATTTTTAGGCTGGACATTTATTTGATGGATAATTTGTTTAGCAATGTCTTTATCTTCTAATATAGAGCAATGAAAGTAAGTTTATTTATACCAACACTTTGAACTGTACCGACTTCTATGTGTACTAATTTAATGAAGTTAAATTCAAAGCATAAAATAGAAGTTATTACTACAAGCAATGTTTTAATACATTCAGCTCGTAACTTAGCAATAGACCAAATGCTAGAAAATAATTCAGATTATTTAGTTATGATTGACTCTGATAATCCTTGTATATATAATGACTTCGTAGACATAATGATTTGACACAAAAAAGACATAGTAAGTTGAGTTATAAGATTAAGAAATAGACCCGAAGACCTTAATATATGTTTTACTCAAAAAATAGAATGAATGAACGCATATATTAATTACCAAAATATAGACTGACTAGATGACTTACAAGAAGTTTGAAACTGTGGAAGTTGATTAATTTGTTTATCAAGAAAGGTTTGCCAAGATATGAAAGACAAATACCCTAGACCCTTTGAGAATAAACTTACTTACTACATACAAAAAGAAGGATGAGAGTTTGTAGAATTTAGTCCACAAATATTTAAAGATAAATGATTTGCAACTAATAAAAACTGATGACTAAATTTAAGATTTAGAGAATTATCAGAAGACTTTTTATTCTTTGAAAGGGCAAAAACTTTAGGTTATAAGATTTATGCAGACACAAGACTTAAATGTGTACATCTGCAAGACCAAAAATATTTAGAAATATAATTTTTAACTTAATTTATATGATAGACTATAAGAAATATTGGCAAGACAGATATATTACTGGTGGGAACTCTTGAAAATGAAGTTATAATGAAAATGCTATATTCAAAGCAGATTTTATTAATAAGTTTATTAAAGATAACAATATAGAAACAGTAGTAGAGTTTTGATGTTGAGACTGAAACAATCTTGAACTTTACAATATAGATAACTATATAGGTTTAGATATTTCAAAGGAAGCTATAAGAATATGTAATGAAAAATTTAAAGACACAAATAAAAAATTCGAAGTTACTAAAAATAAGAAGTACAAAGCTGATTTAACGCTTAGCCTAGATGTAACATTCCACATACTAGATAGGCAAGAGTGGGGGGATTATATTAATAGAGTTATAGACAGTGCAGATAAGTTTGCAATATTTTATTCATTCCCAAAATGAAGTTGACACGTAGCACATATAAACGATTTTAACTTTGAAGAGTATTTAAAAGAAGTATGCGAAAGTAAAGGTTTAAGCTATTATAAAGACCCAGCTACTCCACCTGATTCTAATTCTAGATTTTATATTATACAAAAATGCTAACACAAAATTTTACACAAGACTATAATTACTTAGCTCAAAGAATTTTTAAAGATAAGACTCCAACTGCTTTTAGTCGTTATAATGAATGAGAATATGCCCTAATTACTTGACAAACATTTAACGGTGCTGGTTGATTTTGGCATACAGTTAAAAACAGTTTATTACAAACAGACTTAAATAATATTCTTAAATACGAGGATGACTGATTTATATTCTGAATAGCAAGCAAGCAACACTTACGAGCTAATATATTCTATAAGGTACATATAAAGTCTACTCTTAAAACTTTTGCTACTATATTTGTAAACAATAACTGGAAAGAATTTAAAAAAGTATTACATGGAATAAAAGAACACCCAATACTTGTAGCTAATGTAGTTTGAGAATGAAAGGATTATCCTTTTACAGTAAAGAAGTTTTATGGAGTTCCTTTCGATGTAGTTACTTATTACGAGAATAATAAAGAGCATATAATTCGTATGTGCGAAGATATTGCAAGTTTTAATAATAAGCTTGTATTATTTTGTGCTTGACCACTTTCTAATCTTATGATATATGAATGCTGGAAACTAAATAAAACAAATAGATATATTGACATAGGTAGTACCTTAGACGAATACATAATCTGAAGACCTACAAGAAACTATCAGAAATCAGGAATGCAAACGACTAATCAAATTGATAAATATTAAAATATGCAAATAGGAAACTTAAAAATTAAAACACACAAAGACTTTTTACAAAATTGTTTAAAGGAATGAAAACTTTATGAATTAGAGTTTTTGGAATTATCTTTATTAAATATTAAAAAAAATACAGTTATTATAGATGTTTGAGCTAATATTTGAAATCATACTCTATTTTGGTTATATAAAGATTTTACGGTTGTTTCTTTTGAGCCAATCAAACAAAACTTTGACTTATTAGAATACAACATAAACAATAATAAGCTAGAAGTAAAATCATTTCTTTTTAATGTTTGACTTTGAAATAAGAAAGAAAAAGTAAAGTTTATAGTAGATAATAATAATATGTGAGCTTGTCAAAAGAGTATAGAGGGAACCGAAGAAATACAAATTAATTTATTAGATAGTTACAAGATTAAGCCCAGCCTTATAAAAATAGATGTAGAAGGTTTTGAACTTGAAGTATTACAGTGAGCTATTGAAACAATAAAGAAATATAAACCTGATTTAATAGTTGAGTGTAATAATAAACAAACACAAAAATTTATACTAGACTTATGATACAAAAAACTTTATAACAAATATAAAAACTTTTATTTTATTCCTAAAGATAAAAAATGAAAACAGTAACTGCAATTATCACCGTCTACAAGCGTGTAGATAATCTTGAAAATCAAATTAAATCATTATTAGCACAAACACACAAGATAGACAAGTTTATTATAAATGTAAATCTTACAGAAAGGAAAAGAGAATATACTTATATAATAAATAAACTAATTCCAGACGCTCTAATAGTTGAACACTCACAAAATCTTTGAGTATGGAGTAGAGTTTTTATGTGATTAAATGCAAATACTGATTGTATATTTATAGTTGATGACGATAACACTCCTTGAAATAAATGGATAGAAAACTGAATGAAAGTATTAGAGCAAGAAGAATGTATAATTGGTAGTTGGGGAAGTATATTCCATAGTCTTACAGTTAGAAAAGACCGTGATATTATAAGTGAAACATCTAATAGACCAAATAAACTTACACCTGTAAATATGAGTGGGCATAGTTGGTTATTTAGAAAAGAAACTTTATGCAAAATTTTAAGTGAATTACCAGCTGACTTAGAAAAATACAAAGTATGCGGGGAGGAACTTTGGATAAGTTGGTTACCTTCTAAATTCTGAATAAAAACATATATATTACCAATGACAGATGATAAGGAAACTTGGGGAGATAAAACACCAACACTTTGACACGATAAGAATGCTTGATTTAATCTTTACTGAAATAATCTTTATCAAGAGTTTTATGATTATTGTGTAAGTATAGGATATAATCCTATAGAAGATTATAAAAAACTTAACATTTAACTATTAAATTATGAAAATAGGTTTTATTTGACAATGATTTATTGGCTGAAATATGGCTAATGATTTTGAGCAACGAGGTTTTGAAGTTATTAGATATGATTTAGAAAAATACAAAGACAATCAAGAATTAATAAAAGAGGCTGATATTGTATTCGTAGCAGTACCTACACCATCAATCAAAAGAAAGTTTTGTGATACAATACTAGCCGAAGCACTTAAAAACACTGTAGCTGGGCAAAAAATAGTAATTAAATCGACTGTTATTCCTTGAACTACAAATAAGTTTCAAAAACAATACCCAGATAGATACTTTTTTCATTCAGCAGAATTTTTAACAGAAAAAAATGCAATACAAGATACAAAAACTCCAAGTAGAAATATTGTAGGTTTTACAGATGAGTCGGTAAAATTTAGAGAGGATATAATGAAAGTTTTACCTAAAAGCAATGAGATTTATTGTAAAGCAATAGAAAGTGAGCTTTGAAAGTATTTCTCAAATTTTTTACTTACTGGAAAGGTTATAATGGCAAATTTATTATATGATATTTGTGAAAGAGACTGAATAAGTTATGATGTTTTAAAATCTATCGCCTGATTAGATCCAAGAATTTGACCAAGTCATTTAGATATTAATATGGATTGAGGTAGATGAGCTGGGGGACACTGTTTCGTAAAAGACCTATCAGCACTACACGAATACTATAATCAATCAAATATAATAGATATTTATTGACACACACTACTTGAAGCAATGGAAGTTTATAATTATAAAACACTTAAAAAAACTTGAAAGAGTTTACCTATAATTAATCAAGTATATTGAAATGATTAAATTTATTACAACACTAGTTGAAAGACAAAAACCAACAATAAATAAATCTCTTAAAAGTCT
This sequence comes from uncultured Candidatus Peribacteria bacterium, assembly GCA_964518815.1. Classification (GTDB taxonomy): domain Bacteria; phylum Patescibacteriota; class Gracilibacteria; order BD1-5; family UBA2023; genus CAYRGR01. The sequence continues at coordinate 2,228 of CAZFLS010000057.1, read as the reverse complement.
AAGGGATGTTTGAATTACAGACACAGTTTATATATATGCTGAACCATGAAATTATAATATAGAGGATAATAACTATAAGATTTTTATAAATCCAATTAAAAGAGGTTGTTTTTTTAACTTTGACCATAGCCTAAAACAATCTATAAATGGCTTTATATTCAGCTTTCAAGATGACTATACTTTTAGAGAATGACTAAAGGAAGAATTAGAAAGTATAGTAAATAGTAAACAGGATTTTGCTTATTATAATTTTATTCTTGATTATCGTGTAGCTGATAAAATAAGCAAAAGTGGTTGGAATGATGTAAGGAATGGTTGGGGGAATTTTTGAGCTTGCTTCTTATTTAAAGATATTCAAAGAATACTTAATCACCCTTTCTATATTAATCATTTAAAAGAGTACGCACCAAAAAGAAACCAGCAAATAGACTCTTGTATTTGACAAGTTGGCAAGGAACTAAAACTTCCTTGCTATCTTCCTTCTTATTCTTATGTAGCTCATATATGAGAAAGTACAATTTGACATAGGGACGATAAACTTTGAGTGTTTTTTAAAAAAATATAACACAACATATAGTGGTATATGCTTAAAAAATACTGGGTTTTAAAAAAATATAACACAACATATAGTATTACTTAACTTTTTAAATTATGAATGCACAAATAGATGTAATTAATAATCAATATAAAAAAGAACTATATAAATTAACCATAGAAGAAAATTGAGAAAAAAGAGAAGAAATAAGTCCATTTTTACCATATTTGCTAATGCAAGTTAAAGATAAGGTAAAATCAGTAACAATTAATTATACTAATGAATAAACAAGAACTATTATTAAACATACTTTCAAAGAAGAACACAAGAATTTCCTATTTAGAGAAGGATTTTTATAATTTCTTTATTTATTATTTTCAAAAACATATTAAGTATCCTAAACTTGCACCATTCCATAAAGACTGGTGTAAAACTGCACAAGATTGATTAAATATGTATGTAGAATGACATAGAGAGAGTGCCAAGACTACTATATTATGAATGGCTTATGAAATATGGTGCATATGTTATCAAAAAAGAAACTTTATTTGTAACTTATGTTATGATAAAGACAAGGCTAAAAGTTTCAATAAATTAATAGCACAAGAACTTATACACAATGTTTTATTACTACAAGATTTTTGAGTCTTATATTCTAAAAAATCAAGTGCATATAATGAAGAGGATTTATCTGAAAAATGAATTAGTGAGTTTGTTACTACTAATTATATTAAAGTAAAAGCTTTTTGAATGTGAGAAGCAATAAGATGAGAAGTTTTTAATTCAAAAACTAAATGAAATGTAAGACCATCACTTATTTTTCTTGATGATATTGACAATAATAAGAATACTAAGAATATAAACATTATAAAAGCTGATATGGACTTCTTAAATTGAGAAGTTATAGGTTGATTAGATAAAAACTACGGTCAAATAATTTGGCTTTGAAATATAATCAGAAAAGATTGAAGAAATCCAAGAAAAAAAGAAGAAATAAGGAATAATCCTAATTGGAAGCTATACTCAAACTTTATTTATTGAGAAGCTGGTAATACTACTTGACCTATACAGTGGGAAAGATATGTAGAAACTGAAAACGAAGTTATAGACAATAAAATTAGCCTAGATAGTATCCGTAGGGAAGAATGAAGTAGTTTTAATCAAAACTGGCTTTGAATACCATTAATTAAATGACAAAGTGTAATTAAAGAAGAGTGGATAAGATATACTCGTGAAGATATTAAATTTGATTATATACAAATATGAGTTGACCCAGCTTTTAGTTTGAAAACATGAAGTGATGCAATATGAATTGCAGTAACTGGGTTTAAAAAAATAAATGAAACTATTTATAAATATGGTATTTATTGTAAGAAGCTAGAATGAACACAAAAAGACGAAGATATTGCAGAAAAGATTATAGAAAGTCTCTATAATAAATATTGAGTTGCAAGGATACTTGTAGAAAAAAATAACTGATGAGAAATATTTTGAAGATTATTACAAAAAAAATGATTATCAGTTGAGATTGTAAACGCTACTAAAGATAAACTAAGCAGATTTAAAGAACACGAGTGAGATTTAATGAGATGACAAATTTTCTTTTATCCTGAATGTAGCGAATTAGTTAATGAAATGCTTGATTTTACTTGAGATGACTGATGACAAGATAATCTTGTAGACGCTTTCGTGC
>CAZFLS010000056.1:0-7414 GCA_964518815.1 uncultured Candidatus Peribacteria bacterium | reverse complement strand
TTAAATACAAATAATGTAAGTTCACTTGAGATAAGCCATATTATCGATAGTCTCAAATGAAAACCTTACGAATATTCTGTATCAAAACAAATTCTAAAAGCTATGGCAAAGGCAAAATATCTTCCATTTGCAATAGGTCATTTTTGATTATCATTAAAATATTATTCTCATTTCACTTCACCAATAAGAAGATACCCTGATTTACAAATACATAGAATAATAAAAGAATATTTACATTGAAATCTTCCAAAAGATAAAATAAAATTATATACTTCTCAATTATGAAGAATATCAAAACAATGTTCAAAAAATGAAGAAAAAGCTGAAGAAATAGAAAATAAAATAAATTTTCTAAAAATTATTGAATTTATGCAAAATAAAATCTGAGAAAAATTTAATTGAATTATCTCATGATTATCACCAATTGGATTTTATGTAGAGCTAGAAAATTGAATAGAATGATTTGTAAATATCAAAATATTATGAAGAGATTTTTTATTTAATAATGAAAAAAATGAATGGGGGAAAAGGTGATGAAAAAACAATTTTTATTTATGAAAAAAAGTAAAAATTCAAGTTATTAAAGCAGACAAAAAACTCGCAAGACTTGATTTTGACATCATTAGTACATAGTCATCTAGTTATTTAGTACATGGTTTTTTTATTTCATTTATTTAATCCTTGTACTAAATGACTTTGTACTTGATAACTTTGTACTAAAAAAATCTCAGACCCTTGAAGCCTTATCCGAAGGCAAGTCTGAGATAAAAAATTTGAATAATTTTTTTATATGTAATTTATTTTATATATCACCAGTTTTTAACTGTATGTTATGAAATAAAATAACGTACTTTTAGAATTAAATTAATTTCATAAAAGTACGAACATATTTAATCATATAATTACTATATGTCAATACTATTTTAATATAATTTTATTAAAATAGTTTAGGCTAATTTTGATGCCAATATTTAGTTATAATTAATTTTTAAAACTCATTAAACTTTTATTTCTTTCTGTTATTATTTTAAATAAATCTTCTTGTAAAAATTTTGTAGTATTTGGTCCAATAATTCAGGCTTGTTTTTCATTTTTATCTTTTATTATTCATTTTTCAATTTGATAATTTGTCAAACTATCTTGAGTTTTTTGTCAAAAAATTGCTGTATCTTTGGAATCAAAATATCCTAGCATTTTTAAAGCTTGTTGTAATTTTCTTACATGCACTCAAGTTTCATTTAATTTTGGATTTCAAAATTCAGCAACAAGATTTTTAACTTGTTCTTTTGTTTTAGCTAATTTTTGTTCTTTTTTTATTTGTTCTTGTTTATTTTTTTCCTCTTCTTTTAAATAAAGACTATACTTTTTTTCTAAGGCAACTCTAGTTTTTGGCCCATAATATCAAGCACCATATTCTGTAGATTTTTTTATTAGTTTATTATCTAATTGAAAATTAATTAGTGTATTAATAAGATCTTTTGAATATTTTCAATCGATTTTTCATTTAAAATATCAAATATTTACTAATATTTGCTGTAATTTTTTAATTTCCGTTTCGCTACTATTTTTATTGATACTTTTTGGAATAATATTATTTGTTAAAACTTGTTTTTTATCTTCTGATACTATATTTTTTCAAACTGAATTATTTTTTAAAGTATTTGAGTCAATAAATCATACTTTAAATGTATCCAAACTAAGTGAAGGCAAATCTTCTACTTCATTACCTATTATTCTTCAAGTTACTTCTCTTTTTCACCAAGTTAAGGCTCTTTTTAACCCTTCTTCACCATATCACATCCAGATATCAAGTCTATCATAATTATATCATCTATTTCAAGATCATACGATTGCTCCTCATCTATCATCTACTGTTCATATGCCGAATCAATCTAGATATATTTTTGTTCAAAATTTATAATTTTTTGGCGCAGCAAGCATACCAGGATAAACTGCTTTACCACTAGCTCAATGAGTTCATTCTCAATTTAAAAGAACATCACCTTCATAACTTCATCTTAGATAAAAATTTTGGTTTGGAAGTGGAGAATAATAAGCAGTTACTATAAATTTTTTTATACCATTTTGTTCTTCTCAAAAACAAATATTACTAAAAGATATTAAATTAATAATAATTAAACATAATAATTTTTTCATGATTTATTTTATTAAAACTTAAATATATACTCAACTAGATTTAGTATTTTTACTTTGAAAATATTTTAGATTATACTAGCTTTTGCTATGCTCAATCAGAACTTTAATTAATCAATTTTATTCAGATATACATGTAAAATATTTTTCAGTTTTGTTTCAATTCATGCTCTCCATTTATTTTAACATATACAATAAAAATAAAACAAAACTTTTATTATTGACTAATAAAATAAATTCCCTTAAATATAAAAAATCTTCTCTTTTTTAGAGAAGATTTTAAGAATAAATATTTAAAAAATGAAACTTACCCTTGTACTAGATAACTTGATAACTAGATAACTTTGTATTATTATTTTATATCCAAATGAATTCCAGGTCACATAGCATTACATACATAACAAGAATTTATATAATTTCATTTTACTCAACTTGGACGAATTTCTTTAATAATTTTAATAAAATAATTAAGGTTTTCTTTTATTTTATCATTACCAAAAGAAAGTTTTCCAACAACAGAATGTATTAATCATTGTTTATCATTTTTTAATTCCATCTTTCAAGCCTGAAGTTCTTTTATAATTTTTATCAAATCTTCTCAAACTGTGCCAGACTTTGGATTAGGCATAATTCATTTTGGTCATAATACTTTAGCTACTTTTCACATTTTTTTCATAATAGATGGTGTAGCAATTGCTATATCAAAATCTATCTTTCATCATACTACAATATCAATTAAATCATCTCCTCAGGCTACAGCTGCTCAAGCAGCTTTTAGTTCTTTTTCATTTCAATTATCTGTAAATGCTGCTATTTTCACTGTTTTACCAGTACCATTAGGTAAAGTAATTGTAGTTCTAATTTGTTGCTCACTATTTTTTGGATCTATTCAAAGATTAAAATGAATTTCAATAGTAGGATCAAACTTAACTGTATTAGTACGTTCAAGAAGATCAACAGCTTCATCTATATCATATAATTTATCTTTTGTAATAAGCGTTAAAGCTTGTTTATATTTTTTGCCTCTTTTTTGCATAATAATTTAAATTAAAAAATAAATTGGTTAGACCAATTTAAAAAAATTAAAAACTTAAAACAGAAATTAAGCTCTATCTATTTTTCAAATTGGTACAAATGGTAAGTTGAATACCTCCCAAAAATGTAAGCCTATTATATATATTTTTTTATAAAGTAAAGTTTTTTTAGTTCTTTTTTAGTTCTAAAAAATTTTTACTAAAAAAATTATCTATAGAAACTGATAAATAATTAACATTTTAGTTAAGATCAAGATTTTTAGATATTCTCAAAAAGTGAATTTTATGCAAAATGAATATCAAAGTAAAGTGTAACATAAAATTCGTATTTTAGTAAAACATCCTCTATTTTTTAGGTTTAAATGGTTTTTAATTAACTAATAATGAAATTTCATCAAAAATTGCTTTTAATACATCAGCAACAATTTTTTTAAGGGTTTCAAGATTATCTCCTCTGGTTATAATACAAAGAAGATATGGTTTATTTGGATAATAAATAATTCAGCAGTCATGTAGTTGTATTACACTTCAATTAATTCTTTCTCAAAATTTATGTGATACAATTATATCATTTGGAACTCATGCAACCAAACCTTCTTTAAAGTCAATTTGCGATAATAAATTTAAAGCTTTTTCTGACATTTCTCTATTTAAATAAGAAGCATTATATAATATACGGAAAAAATATGCATAATCTTTAACTGTCATAAAATCACCTGATATTGAATTTTCATTTACTCTTATATTTAAATCACTATAAATAATATTTAAATAATCAGCATCAATATTTTGAAGTAAAATATTAACTGCTTTATTATTAGAGTATATAATCATATTCTCAATTAGTTGATCAATAGTATATTCTTTACCTTTTATTAATTCTTTTTTTGGTTTAATATTTTGTATTATATTATTCATTTCACTAGAAGTATCTTCTTGAAATAAAATTTTTTTATTTAAAATATTTTGATCTGTTTCTGCTTTCTTAAAATAAGAAATCATAATGGGAACTTTAAGCAAACTTGCAGGTGTAAACTCTTCATTTTCATTATATCAAAACCATGGTCAATTATCTAAATCACGAAAATAAACTGAAATATGTTGGATTCATCAATTACTAGTAATTTTATCAGAAATAGTTTTAATTTTATCTTGTAAAGAATTATATTTTATAAAATCACTATTTCTAAAAATATCACATTCTATAAGAGGATTAATAAATTTGTAATTACTTTTATCACGAAATTGATAAGTTTTTTCTTTAAATTGAGAAAAATTATTATATCATTTTTCTCATATAAAAACTCACACAAAAAATAGAATAATTCATAAAACAAAAAGTATTATATAAATATAATATTTTGATAAATTATTTCAATTTTGAAAATTTGATTTTTTTTCCTTCATATAAATTATTTTATACTCAAGTCTTTGTTAAATATATGCCCAATTAAAATTGTTTCAAAAATTCTAAGTTTGGATTTTGAAAATAACGAATATCATTTATACCATATTTAATCATTGCTAGTCTATTTAATCAAAGTCCAAAAGCAAAACCTGTATATTCCTCTGGATCAATTCATCATTCTCTTAATACATTTGGATGAATAAGTCATGCTGGCACAACCTCTATCCAACCTGAACCGTGACATAATTTACAATTAGATCAATCCCTAGTACAAAATATACAAGAACAATCAACTTCAATGCCTGGCTCCACAAAAGGAAAAAATCATGGTCTTATACGAATATTTACTTCTTTTTCAAAAATATCAGAAAGCATTGTTTTTAAAGTATATTTTAAATGAGCCAAACTAATACCTTTATCAATAACCATTCATTCTACTTGATAAAAAGTATTTTCATGTCTTGCATCTACATCTTCATTACGAAAAACTCTTCAAGAAACAATAGCTTTAAGTGGAGCTCATTTTTTACGCATAATAATATTTTGCATACTTGAAGTTTGAGTAGCGAGTACATTTCCCTTTCATTCAAGCCAGAAAGTATCTTGCATATCACGAGCTGGATGACTTGATGGTATATTTAAAGAATTAAAATTATAATATTCATTTGTTACTTCATTTGATTCGTAAATATCAAATCACATTCTTTTAAATGTATCTTCCACTTCCTTTAAAACTCTAGTAATTGGATGAATATGTGTAGTACTATCAAAATTTACAGGAATAGTAACATCAAAAAAATCTTCTTGCAATTTTTTTTGAATTTCAATATTCTTAATTTCAATAATCTTTTTATCAAAAATTTCTAATAATTCATTTTTTAATTCATTACTATATTTACCTATAGTTTGTTTTTCTTCTGCTGATAAATCTTTTATTCATTTAAGAATCTCAGTCAAAAATCAATTCTTTCCTAAAATAGAATTACGATAAGAAATAATTTCTTGTTCATTTTGTAAAATATTAATTTTATCTAAAGTTTCGTTTTTTAGCTCGTTGAGTTTTTGTTGCATAGATTGGGAATTAGAAATTATAAGTTACACCCAAATAAAATTGAAGTGTTCCGTTAACTTACGGATAGTATATTTTAATAGGTTTTTAAAAAAAATAAAAACCAAAAACCAATTCTTATTAGGTATACAATTTTAATTATTTTTTAAATTACTTTTATAAATTATCATTAGAAAATATATTTAAAAGAAACATTTTATTGATTTGAACGTCGGTAAAAACATTTTTAGGAAAATCTTTTCTAGTAATTTTTGTAAATTCTTGTATAGCTTCATTTTTTTCCTGTTTTGACTTATTTTTCATTAATATTAGTATTCTTCTAGCTTCTTTTAATTCATCACTTGTATATTCAAAATTTTTTGGTATAGGATCTAACATTTTCGATGAATAATTTTTTAACATAAATTTATTAAATTAAATTATTTTTATCTTTAAATTATAATTTTTTTGATTTTATACAAACACATTACAATGAGTCTCTCTAATTATTAACTTTACCTTGTACTTGATAACTTTAACTTTATAACTTTGTACTATATCTTTAATGGCATTATAATGTGTTTATACTCAATATTTTCGTCTTTATCTGAAACTCATTTTATCATAACTGGTGATAAATTTGTTTCAAAATCAAGACTTACATAATCATCTTTAATTACATTTAATACTTCAAGTAAATATGTAGAATTAAGACCTATTGCAGAGTTTTCTCACTCAATTGAAGCTGCAACCTGTATTCTTCATGCTCAAATTTCTGTATCTCAAGTAGAAAGTTCCAATCAAAAATTTGAATCAAAATTCATTCTAGTATTATAATTATTTTCCTTTGAAATGAGATTAATTCTTTTTAATGCACTTATAAAATCAGTTCTTAAAATTACTCATTTTGTAGAATAAGATATAGGAAAAAATACTTTATAATCAGGAAAATGTCAATTAAGTAATCTAGAAAATAATTTAATATTTCAAAAAATAAACAGTATTTGATTTTCGCTAATAATTAATTCTACGTTTACATTTTCAGATAAAATACGAGATAATTCTAAAGCTGTTTTTGATGGTATAATTACATTTATAGGACGTTCTAAATTTACTTTATTTTTTATTTTATATTCACTTAATCTAAAACTATCCGTTGAAGCAAAAATTATACTTTCTTCTGTAATAGATAAATATATTCAAGCCAAAGTAGGACGAATGTTTCATTGCGCTGTAGAAAACAAAGTTTTTTCTATAGCCTTTTTTAAATCGGCAGAATTCATATTAAATGAATAGTCTTTCTTAAAAGTAGGAATTAATGGAAATTTAGAAGCCTCTATTCATTTAATTTTTGTTTCTGAAGAAGGTGTTCTGAAAGATAGAGATGAATTTCAAATAAGTTCAATTTCTACTTTTTCATCAGGTAAAAGTCAGATAAATGAAGATAAAAATTTAGATGATACAGTAAAAGTTCATTCTGATTTTATATCTATTTGTGAATTGATAACATATTCTATAGCCATTTCTAAATTATTTGCTGTAATAATAACTTTTTTATACTGAGCATTAAACATAATATTTTCCAAGATGGGTGTCAGTCAAATTCATACACTTGCATGGCTAACTATATCAATACTTTCTTTTAAAATTTTTGTATCTATTTCAAAATGCATAATTAAAATCTAGATTAAAAAGTAATTTAAATAATTAAAAAACGAACATAAAAACACAAGAATTAAAAATTTAATCACAAAAGTTTAAAAATTAAAT
>CAZFLS010000055.1:0-7439 GCA_964518815.1 uncultured Candidatus Peribacteria bacterium | reverse complement strand
GTATTTGTTTGTGCTATTTTTGGAATTTTGCCATCTATTCAAACATTAATAACAAAATCAACCTCTTGAGATCTTGTTAAAAATGCGAAAATACTAGTATATTTTTCCAAATTAACTGTTAATTTTCAGAGCTCAGTTGAAATTTCAAAATTTTGTTTTCAGGCTTTTTTAAAACCACTTTTAATATAAATTTCAAGATATTTTTTTAGTTCAATTACTACATCTTTTTGTATTCATATTAAATCAGTTTCTATACTTGAATTTACTGAGGCGTCAATTTTATAAGGATTGGCTCAAATTAAAATAAAATTAGCAATTTCATTTTTTATAGTTTTATAATTTTGTGCCACAGCTTTTAATTGCACTAAATAATTTTGAAAATTGTAATCATAACCATATTCGATTTTTTTGATTAATTCATCTAAATTATCTTTTAAATTTTGTGTAGCATCAGTAAATATCTTCTTATCATCTACACTATTAATTTTAGCTAAATCTTTTTTTAAATCATTAATAATAAATACTTTAAGTTTATCTCATAATTTTTTTAATTTTTGTACTTTTTTCTTAGGACTAGAAACAATATTATCAGATCCAGTTCATTCAGTAGCTATTGCTGATACTGTAGGTAAAAATAAGCTTAAAGCTAGAATTCAGGCTGTAAAAATGGCTAATATTTTTTTTGTTTTCATAAAATAATAATTAAAAATTAAAATATGACTTTGCCGGCTAAGTATAACTTTTTATTTATAAGTATAACTTTTTATTTAATTAAAGTCAAATTATTATATATAAAAACTGTTATGCTTTTATGTATGGAATAAGTACAAAAAAAGAGTCTCAATAATTTGACTTTTAACATTTTTATAATACAATACTCAAATTTAAAATTTAATTTATTTGTTATAATTATTATGAACAAGCCAAAAATTTGTTTATGCTGATTAAATCCCATAACAAAAAAACCAAGACTTGTTATGGAAACTGTAGATGAAACATTAAAACATTTAGAAAAAATTTTAAAATGTTGTGATTCTAGAAAACTTGATTGTGATTATATTAAAATGATAGGTTGAGTTGGTTGTTGTACTTATTATGATAAGTAATGTTTTAATCAGTTAATTTCTTTCTGTCTCAACGAAAAACAAGTTTAATAGTTTTTGTCGGATAATATAATTTATTTGTCTTTTTCATCCTCAGATTTATTTATTATATTAGGAAAATCTTTCATGTTTTCAATATATGTTTTATACCATAAAGAATCTACAAATATTTCCAAAACTGAATTTAAATGAGCTATAAATAAAACAAACAATATAAAAATAGCCATCATAAAATAAATTCAAATTATAAAGAAAAATTTTGATGTTATATAAGCAAAAATTGCTGAAAAAATTAAAGAAAAAATAGAAAATACAATAACTATAATAATTATCCTAGCATACACTAAAAATAACGTATAATAAAGTTTAAATGTTACTCAAAGATTACTAATTGTCATCATTGCAGATAAACTTAATGATTCAAAAAGTCATTTTTTTTCGAAAATTATAAAAAAAGTAGCATATATAAATAGTATATTAATAATAAGTGCAAATATAAAATATATTCCTAAGATTGCACTGATGAGTCAAATATATTCATTTCCAAAAATTCTTAAACAAAATAAATATGATGTAATTACAGATAAAAGTTTAAATAATCACATAAAATTATTAAATTCAAATAGTGGTAAAAAGCTCAGTAATCATTGTGATATTCAATAAGATAGTTTATATTTTCAAATATCTTGTTTATAAAAAGCATCTATTAAATAATAAACGCCACTTTTGGCTATTGGAATAATTAAAATATAAACTAAAAATCAAATAATAAAACAAATTAATATTTCTATAAAATAAGATTTATGAACTATATCAATTACAAGAGAAAAAAATTGGTCTTTTTTTTGAAAAATTATTATATAACTATAAGCTGTTTGATATAAAACTATTAAACTTAAAAAAATAGTTGATAAAATAGATGGAAAAAAATTAAATTTTTTAATTAAATCTGCTTTATTCACAAGTTCCCAAGAAGGAATAACAATATTTCATTGCATATGATTTAAGGTAAGTTTTTTAATAAATATAATGCTCTTGTAAGATCTATTTTTTTATTAAATACTCTTCTTAAGATTTATGGTTAATTATGAAAAATAATATTAAAATATAATAAAACTTTTTAACCAATTATAAAATCCTAACAAATTTTTTGTATTAAAATCAATAATCCTTTCCTCTTTAATGTAAGAATTTTTAATAATATCATAAGAATAATATTTATAAGGTAACATTTTAACATTTGATATATTTTTTAAATTTTGATCTATGTAAAATGAAACATAAGGACTAAAAAAAGTTTTTAATATTGCTTCGTTTTTTAATATAGTCAATATTTGATTTTTAATCTTTTCTAATTTTTCTTCTGAAAACTCTTTTGATTTAATCTCTTCAAGTAACATATCCAAAGAAACATTTTTTATTTTTGAAAAATTTAGTCAAGTTTTTGCTTGTCATGAATAAAAAAATGGAAAAACATTATAGTCAAAATGACCATAATTAACTCACATAAGAATCATATCATAATCTTTTATTCATTTTGAAATAATATTTTCAACTCATTTTACATCTAATTCCTTGATTAAAACATCAATTCAAATTAATTTGAGTTCATCTTTTATTTTTTTTGCTATATAATCAAAAAATGATCATTGATTAATATAATATAAAGAAAGAGTATATTTATTATAATTTTTATCATAATAATAAATATTATCTAAATTTTGAAGTTTTTGCTTTTCAATTTCCTTATTCTGACGTATTTTTAATATTTCTTGTGGGCTTAAAATATGAGTTTTTGATAATCTATTAATTAATTCACTATACTTTTTATTAAGTTGTTCTTTATCAGTATAATAATAAATTGTTAATGTTTCTTTTTTAATTTTTTTTCAATTTATTTCAAAATATAGTGTATAAAAATTTTCTCATTGTTTTAATGATTTTAACTCAGTTTTAGCTCTAAAATAAAATTTTGTATTTCAAGGAATAAAAGACTTTAATTTATAGTCATTTATATAAACCGATTGAACTCAAGTGCTTACATTTCAAGAAATTAACAATTCAGGAGCTCATGAATGAAAATGAAATAGTTTATCGGTAGGTGCTTTAAAATAAGTACTATAAGGAAGTCAGGTAGTTACTTTTTTTGGTTTTAATAATTCATCGTATTTTTTATTTAATTCTTGTAAAAGAAAATCTTTCTTAAAAAATCATAAATCATTTATTGTTGATGAGATGTTTTTATTTGATAATTCAGGAGTTATTATTGTATCACTAAAAAAAGGATTTTTTATAATTTTTCATTTTGATTCAGTTAATTCTGTAAAATGACTATTTCATAAATGAAAAAGTATAGTTTTTCTTATATCTAAATTAGTTAGTTTTTCAGAATTTAAAAAAAATCATATATATTGAGGCAAAATAAAATTATAAATTCAAAATCTTGGAGAGATATGAAGAGATTCAAGTTCAGGAGGAAAAATAATATTTAACGAATCTTCATTTTTTATTAGAGAATTTTTGTCATTAAAAAATTTGAATACGTATTTTCATATAAATATATTTTTATAAATTGGGTTTTCATTTTTTGTTAATGTAATTTTCTTGGTATCATACTTAACATCTAACTCCTTTTTTGTGAAATTATATGGTCCTGATGATGTAAATAAGGATGTAAAATTTAAATTACCTAACTTAAGTTGATCTATTTCCGATTTTTTTATTATTGGTAATAAAAAAATATCAAGAATTAGTATATCCGAATTTTTTGGTTTAAATTCTAAATATTCTCAATTATCCTTTATGTCTACGTTTTCTAAAAGTTTTTTAGTAGATTTATTTGTATCACTTTCCTTAAAATATTTATAAGTTTCTACTATATCATCTTTTGTTATTTTTGTTCAATCATTCCAAAAATTATCTTCTTTTAAAAAACATTTTATATTTGTAAAATTTTTTTGAAAATCACAATTTGCAATATCTCATTCTATTTTTTTATCAGTTATATTATATGTAAGTAAAGATCTATAAAGAAATTTTAAGATATAATCATTCGAAAAATCTAGTCAAAATTCAAAGGGATTAAGACTTGGAGAATTTCAGATAAATCAGACACTTATAGTTCCTCATTGTTCTGGAAACAATTTTGAATTGTCATAAAAATAAATAACTACCAAATGAGTAATTATAACTACAGAAAAAAATACAGATAATATAAGAATATATTTCTTAATTTTTTGATATGTGCTCATGTTAAATTAAATTAAAAAACTAGAGGCGAAGTTTTGTCTTGTATGTACTCAAAATTAGATTTAAATTATGCCAAAAAAAAGAAAACTAAAGAATTTAATACGAATAAAATTCAAAAAATAATTGTAGTATTATGAAGTATTTTTTCCGGTCATCTTCTTTCAAATTTTTGTCATTCATTTCAAAAACTTGTAATAGAAAGACTACTTCTTTTTGGTTGTATTAATATTAATAATATTAATAAAATACTAACTACAACTTGAGTGATTTTTATTATTTCTAGCATATTTTATAAATTAGGAATTATAAATTAGGAATTAGAAATTATTTCATCTTGTCATTTATCTGTCAGAAAAAATCTCTTATACCTGGATAAATAATAATATTAAAAAAATTACTTTTTAATTAAAGTGTTGTAGATTGTATTAAAAATAGTAAAAATTGCAACTGCAATTATAAATTCGATTATTCCTTTTATAGTAAAGCCTACTCCTTCTATACTTAAACCTTTTATTATCATTTCAAGAAGATATAAAATAATTCAATTTATAACAAACATAAACAATCCAAGCGATATTATTATAAAAGGTAATCATAAAAGTTTTAATATTGGTTTTATTGCAAAATTTAATACACCAAGGACTAATCATCATGTAATATATAATTGCCAAGATCAAGTAGCTATTACTCAAGTTTGGGTTGTTGCATTGTAAGGAAGAAAATATGATATAGCAAAAAGGATTAAACCATTAAAAAGAATCGAAATAAGTATTTTCATAAGAATAGATTTAAGAAATAAAATTCAAGAAAAATTTCTAATATCTAATTACAAATTTCTAATGAATTACCAATGATTAAATGCCTAAATTTTATTTTACTATAGCTAATTTAGCATTAAAACATTTGAAATTTTATTAGAAATTAAAAATTAGGAATTAGTAATTATAGTAAAATATATTGTAAAAATTTTTAATTTATTCAAAACTATAAATCAAAATTATTATAGTCTTTTATTAAAATTATCAATTTTTTTGATTTTTATTAAATCTATGATAGAATGTCGCTGTTTGTAAATTACAACAGATAAAATATGTTGAAAAAAATTTTTAAATTAAGCTTGATCTGAATTGTAATTGTGAATTTGTTTTTTTCATGATTTTGTTTTGCTGATAATAACGAAAATAATATATCAGGACCATGATTTATGCTTGATGTTAATAAATTATCTCCAGCAAATACAAAATATACTTCTTGATCTGAGTTTAATATAAAAGAATTAATTTGAACTATTGCTAAACTTATTGTAATAATTATACCTACCCTTGCAGTTTTATTTATGGTAATTTGATGATTAATGATGATTTTATCTTGATGAAAAACAGGATCAGTAAATAAATGAAAAACGATAATTCAGTATAATCTTATGGCTATAGTTATAGCATTATTTTCTTATTCCATTATTAGATTAATTGTTTGGCTTTTATGATCAAATACAACTTAAAGAATTTTTTTTACATAATTTTTACTTTTGTATCATTTTTACTAATGAATTTTTGTTATGCAGATGCAAAAGATATAAGAATAGATAACCCTTGATTACCAGATTTTTGAAAAAAAACAACAGTTTTATGAATTTTTTCTGTAGATAATTCTACTGCAACATGATTTTTGACAACAATTATCGCAGAAGTTATAAAATATACTTGAGTTTTGGCGATAATTGCTCTAACTATATGATGATTGATGTATATTACTTCTTATGGTGCTGAAGCTCAAACAAAAAAAGCAAAAGATATTATCATATATTCCATTATTTGAGTTATTTTATCTATAAGTGCATATACTCTTGTGAGTATTATTAATAATTTTACATTGTAGTTATTTAATTATGTGAAGATTTTGAAAATATGTTTTTATAGTTTTAATAATATGGTCTTTTGTATTTTGATTTAATCAAATTTATGCAAATGATATTTTAGATTTTATTAAAGATAATACTAATAAACAGACAATAACTAAAGATGATATGCTTGTATGAGAAAAACAAACTAGCTTAATTCCAGGTTTAGGTTCTAAAAACTGAGCTGATTTAACAATATGACAAGACAATAATATTTCATTAATGCAAATACTAAAATCAATACAAAATTATATTTTAGCTTTTGTGTGAATAATTACTATTTGAACATTTATTTATATTTGAGCCCGTCTTGTAATGGCAGAGTGAAAACAAGAAGAATTTAATAAAGCTATGAAAGCTATTATTTATGTGGTTTTATGATTAGCAATAATTCCACTTTCTTATATAGTAATTAAAATTGTAACTTGACTCAATTTTTAAAGAAAGATGACTAATTATTAATTTATAATAATTGAAGTAGAAAATTTAAGAATTAATTTTAATTATATGAAAAAAATATTTATATTACTTTTATTTAGTATTTATTTCTTACATAATATTGGTTCTATTTTTGCTAATAACTGCGAATATAATAGTGACGCTTCTTTGCAATGATCCTTATCTAGTTGTATACCAAAATGATCATTGGAAACAAAAACTACAGGATGATGAACATCATTACTTTGATGATTAATAACTATATGAGGCACCTCAAACCAAGGTTATAGTGTTAATGAAGCTAAAAATAAAATTCTTAGTGTAACACAAAAAATCGTAATTTTAGGTTTTATCGCTGCAATAGGATGAATTGTATTTTCTTGAATACTTTTTGTAGTTGGTCTTTGAAATACAGATAAAATTAAAAAAGCAAAGGATGCTCTAAAATGGTCATTAATTTGACTTATTGCCATAATTACCGCTCAAATTATTGTAAATGTCTTAATTAATTTTATTTATAGTATCTGATGAAGTTAGATTTTATAGGTAAAATTTTACAAAAAAACATTGACTTTTTTCTAAGAAAATCAAAAATTATAAAATTAAAAAATAAAACTAAATAGCTAATGCAGATCAATAAAATTCAAATCAAAAAAAGTGATATTATAAAATTTTTTATTTATTTTATAATGTTTTTTTCTTTACTTTTTGCTTATAATAATGCCCAATCTCTATTTACTGAGGTTCAA
>CAZFLS010000054.1:0-7494 GCA_964518815.1 uncultured Candidatus Peribacteria bacterium | reverse complement strand
TCCAAATTTGACTAATTGCATTGCTTTTAAAAATTTTATGTTAACACTACCTAGAGACAAATAACCATTACGGCTTAGAAGCGAGAGCATTGTATAAAAAGTTTTAAAAAAGCAAAATTATTATTTTTTTTGAAATTAAAATAAATTGTATACAATGAACGTTAGTACAAAGTTATCAAGTACAGGGTATTAATTTTTAATTTTAAATTCTTAAAAATGGTCATAAAACAAACTAAAATAAAAGAGCAAAAAGAAAGAATCATTTCTTCAAAAGAGAATAATTTTGATTTAAAAGATGATATTCAACTTCGTCCTAAATATATAAAAGATTATATTTGACAAGAATCAATAAAAAAACATTTAAAAGTTGCTATAGATTCGGCAAAAATAAGAAAAGAGCCATTAGAACACATTTTACTTTATTGACCTCCATGAATAGGTAAAACTACACTATCATTAATTATTTCGAATGAAATGGGAGTTGGTCTTAAACATACATCATGACCAGCAATAGAAAAACAATCAGATCTTGTTTCTATTTTGACTTCTATTCAAGAAGGAGATGTTTTATTTATTGATGAAATTCACAGATTAAGACCTCAAATTGAAGAAATTTTATACTGAGCTATGGAAGATTATTCTATAGATATTATGGTATGATCCGGTACATGAGCTACTTCTATTAAGATGGATATTCCAAAGTTTACTCTTGTTTGAGCCACTACTAAACTTTCAAAATTATCAGGTCCACTTAGAGATAGATTTTGAAATATTTTGAAATTAGATTTTTATGAGCTAGAAAATTTATCAAAAATTGCCGAAAGATCTTTTAAAGTTTTGGATTGTTTTATAGAAAATAATAAGGTTTATGAAATTATTGCACAAAAAAGTAGATGAACCCCTAGAATAGTTAATAGATTTGTTAAAATTATAAGAGATTATAAGACTACAGGGCATGATATAGAGAGTATAGAATGAATACAAAATATATTTATTTCACTTTGAATAGACTCGCTTGGCCTAGATTATTTAGATAGAAAAATACTTAAACATTTAGTAAATAGTTTTGGGAGTAGGGCAGTATGACTTAATACTTTAGCCTCTTTAGTTTGAGAAGAAGAAGATACAATAGAAGATGTTGTAGAACCATACTTGCTTAAGATTTGATTTCTAGAACGAACTACAAGGTGAAGACAAATTACTGAAGCAGGAAAGAGACATATTGAGGAGTAGTACAAAGTAATATTAGTACAAAGTACAAAGTTATCTAGTTATCTAGTACAAGGTAAAGTTAAAAGTAAAAGTAAAAAGTCAAAATAGATTTTAGGAAGTAAGGAACAATTTTTTCTATATTTTTTTGATTTTTCTCTAAAACTAAAATATAATATCATAATTAAAAAATTCTTAATTTCTAATTTCTAAAAACTAATATATGAATAAAAAACCTTACTTCACGTCCGGACGTGAGTCCGGACGTGCTACACAAGGTTTTACTCTAGTAGAACTAATAGTAGTAATAACAATACTAGCAATACTATGAACAATATGATTTGTATCATTTAACTGATATTCTAATAATGCTCGTGATTCAGTAAGAATATCTGATTTAACAAACATACAAAAATTATTAGATTTATATCAAGTAAAAGTATGATCTTACCCAACTCCAGATAATGCAGTAACTATTACAGCAAATAATACACCAATATGATATCAATGATATGCATCATGAACTGTATTATTTTTAATACAACTATCAGACTGATGAAAAGATCCTCTAGATAATACATACTATACATATCTAACTAATTCTAATAAAACTAAATATCAGCTATTAAACTTTCTAGAAAATAAAAATAATCAACTTTCACATGAAAAAATATATAAATATGAAAATAAAAATAATAAATCCATGTATTTGATAACTTTATGATTAGATAACTTTGTACAGACAAGGCAATACTTTGTTTCTAACTTGATAACTAAATCTTATGCTGATCTATTTGATTATTCTAAAAGATATATAAATACCAAATGAGCGGAGTTATGAATTCTTCTAAATTCTTGAACTCTAGTACCTATTCAAGCAAATAACTGAACTTGAGTTGATATAATAAATACAACTTGAAGTTATATTGCACAGTTCTGAAATAAAGATACAGATAGAATTAAATGAACATGAGCTGAATTAAAAAGATTAGAAGCTATAAATACTTTAGTTTCTTCTTGAAAATCAAGCTTAAATATTAATGATATTATTAACTGATCTTTAGCTTGATACTGGGATATGGAGACTACTACAAGTGACTGAAAACTTGCTGATTTAAGTTGAAACGGGAACCATGGGGTATGAAGTTGATGAGTTATAATTTGATGAATTCCTTGAACACGAAAAACATGAAAGGCTACAAGTTTTGATTGAATAAATGATTATTTTATTGTAACAGATAATTTATCTTTAAATGTTACAAATTTAACTATTTCAGCTTGGATAAAACCAAGAATTTTAGTTAATGCAACTCATCAAAGAATAATTACTAAAAATGATATACAAGGTTATATGTTAAATATTTATGGAGATTATTATGAATCCTATATAGGAAATAAGCCTCTTAGTATTTCAAGTACTAGCATATGATTATGGAGCCATGTTATAATTACAACAGATTGAACAAGATTAAAATCTTATATTAATGGTGATTTAATTTATGACCTTGTATATACAGGTTCTATTAGTTGATGAACAGGAAACTTAAATATTGGTTCGGACAGTCCATCTATACAAGCTTTTTTTAATTGAGTTATAGATGAAGTTCGTATTTACAATCGTGCTTTATCTGATTTAGAAATTCAGACTTTATACAATACTACAAAATAGAGATTTTAATTTGAAATATTTTCAGTTAAAAGTATTTAATTAAAATGTTAATTATTCAGGACTTCTTTTAAGCAGCTTTTTTTTCTTCTACTTTTGCATAATTAATATTCAATTTATTTTCTAGTTTAATAATATTATTCATAATAGATACTTTAGCTTCTTCATATTTTTTTGACAATTTATATGCTTCAAAATCTCAAGTAACACCTTTTCTATATAAATGGTCAATATAATTTTCACATAAATTTAGCTGTTCTTTATTTTTTATTAATTCAAGTTTCCACACTGTTTTTATTTGTCAGCGAGCTTTGTAATAAATTATATTTTTATCTAAAGAAGCTATAATATTATTTGGAGTTTTTCATAATTTTGCTCTTGCAGTTATATATTTAGAACTAACTTTTGTCTTTTTCTTAATTTCTCCAATTTTTTTATTCCCTATTGTTATATTAATATTTTCTTTTGTTTTATTTTGAGTGTTCGAGATTGTAGTTTTAGGAATTTCATATACATTTTCATTATAAGCAACAGATATTTCCCGTTTTTCAAATTCATTTAAAATAGATGCAGATTGAATATTTTTGTTAATAAGATTAGAAGAATAAGAAGGTCATAATATAAATTTAGCTCAAGATTGAAATGGCTTATAATTTTCTAGAAGAACAGGGGATTTAGTATTTGTGCGGTAAGGGTCTAAAACATAAATTTTATTATTTTCTTTAAAAAATACTGATCTGTGTCAATTTCTGGTTTTTATATATATATCAAATACATTTCTATCAGATGAATGAATTGCCTTAACTAAACTGTTTCAATCTAATAATGAATTAGTTTTCGACAATTTTTTTATTAAATCTTTTGCATTTCATCTGAGTATTTTTTCTTGTGAACTTACAAGTTTTGATAAATTTTTCCAAGCTGTTCTAGAACAGAGCTTTAAGTGGGTTCATTTTTCAGCAGGATGAGATATTATAGATAATTTTGATTGTTTTGATTCTGAAATGATTCATCTTTTTGTAGATTCTACGTAACTTAATCTTTTATTTAAATCTCTTTTGCTTATTCAATATTTTTTTAGATATTTATCCAAATTTATTCACATTTTACTAATGTTATTTGCTGTCTTATAAGCCCAAGGTTCTCATCTATTATAAGCCATAATTGTAAGTTTAACTTTATCTTCCGAGCTTATGTTTGATATATTTTCTAGATTTGAATGAATTCTAACAAATGATTTAGTAATAAGTGGAACCATCTGCTCTATATTAAATCTCACATCTATTTCTTCTAATTTTTTAAAAATTTGATCAGAAGTTAAATTATTATCGACAGCATAAACAAAAGTATTGTATAAGGTTTTTTTGAGAAGTTCATTATTTTTTATAATTTTATTTCAAAAATCTATTCAATTATTTTTTGTTTCGTTTTTAAGCCACAAATGAGTAATCTGGAAAAATCATTGATCTCCATTTTTTCAAAAAAGGGATTTAACGGCCAAATCTATATATTTTCTTTGTGATAAAGCGCTTTTTAATTTTTTTGCCTTTTCCAGATAATCCAAAAATATTCATCATCTAGTCTCAACATGAGCTATCATTTTTATATGATTTAAACTTGAAACTCAATCATAATTTGCTTTTTTAAATATATTTTGAATTTCAATATTTGTTTTTGGATTTAATTTTAAATCAGATATTTTTTTAAAGAATTGATCTGAAGATAATTGAGTTTGCTGAATATTTTTTTCTAAAGCAATAGGTTTTTTTGGAGTAATATCGAAATTAAGTTCTCACTTAATTTGTTTAATTTTTTCTCCGATTAGTCTAGCTTCATTTTTATTTTTACATAAAGTGTAATATTTTCAAAAAAATAAACTTTTATCACCTTTTATTATATTTCAATTTTCATTTACTAAATAGTGCCAATCTCATTCTCAAAACTTATTTTTTACAAATTCTTCTGGTCAAATTCATTTTACATCTACTTGTTTCCAGGTTTTATTATTTAATAAATTGGTTTGTAAATCAGAAAATTCTCATGATTCCATTTTTTTTAAATCTATCATTACTTCTTCTCAACTTGGTAATATTTGATTTATTATTTTTGGTTGATTATAAAAATCAGATATTTCTGCTGATTTAAAATTTTTATCATTAATTATGGCAGCATTTAAAGTATCTTTTATGGGAGAAGATAGAAATATTCAAGTAGATAATAAAGCTGTTGTAATTTTTCATTGAATTTTTCTCATAAAACACATAATTCAAGAACCTTTTTGTTCTCAATTTGAAGATACAATATTTTTATGATTAGTTATTTTTGTGAACATACTCCTTTAAATTAATTTATAAATTTTTTTTAATTTGAGAGTATTTGTTTTTATAAAATTTAATGTCTTGAATATAAACAAATAACATCTTTTGTCAAACTTTTATTGACAAAAAAATAATTAGATTTTTATCTAAAAATCTAATTATTACTCTAAAATACTTTGAAAAACTAATTCTAAAAATAACATAACTAAAAAAAGCAATGAAGCTGTCGCTCAGTTAAAAATTCAGGTAGCATTAAATAGCAAAAGTCATAATATAAAAGAAGTTAATAGAATACTTTGTCTTAAAGAAGAATTTAAATTGCTAATGTATACTTCTCATCTGTAATAGATTTTTTTTAAAAAAAATATTAATAATGTCAATATTGAGCTTAAAAATAAAAAACTTGCGATAAACATTGAACCAATAGCTATTTTAAAATTTGATTCTATATCCATGTAAAAAAATAAAAGTAGAACAGAAGTTAAACTTGTGAGAAGAATAATAAAAAGTGTAAGTAAATAAATTCTTATTTTCATGATTTGAGTATTAAAGTATATAAGTGTGTAAATAAATTTACTTTTGTTTTAAAATTGTTTTAATTTTCCCAAGATCTTCTTTTATTGTTTCTATTTTGGATGGATTATATAGAGCAACTGCAGGATGATAAATAGCAAAAACAATAGGTGAAAAATCTAATTTTTGTCATAAAATTCAATGTATCTGAAAAGCTTTTCATCTTCAATTAGTAATAGAAATATTTGGCACCAAGAAATTAAAACTAAATCTTCAAAGAGTTACTATTAATTTTGGTTTCATTTCTTCAATTTGTCTTATTAAATATGGAGAACATGTTTTTATTTCTGTTTCATTTGGGTCACGATTATTTGGTGGACGGCATTTTACTATATTTGTGATATAATAATCTTTTTCTCTAAAATATCAAAGATTTTCCAATATTTTTGTAAGTAATTTACCACTTCTTCATACAAAAGGTTTATTTTGTTCATCTTCTTCTTTGCCAGGAGCTTCTCATATAAATA
Source organism: uncultured Candidatus Peribacteria bacterium (assembly GCA_964518815.1). GTDB lineage: Bacteria > Patescibacteriota > Gracilibacteria > BD1-5 > UBA2023 > CAYRGR01. Next base: position 1,261 of record CAZFLS010000054.1, on the reverse strand, counting down.
GAATTTTTGTTTTAAAATTTCAATCTCAGGCAACAGGCAATTTACATGTTTTATAAAGATTACAATTTTTACATGATTTTATTTGATCTTCTAATTTCATTTAAAGATTTTATTAAATGTTTATAAATTGTTCCTATTATTAATATAATTTAAGTTTAATTTTAATCAATAATTTTTTGCTATACCCGATAGTATTATAATTTCTTCTTTACTTTTGTAAGCAAAAGTAACAAAACTTTTGGGAGTGAAATAAACTCGCTCCTTCAATATTTCATCTGCTTCAGTTTTATCATCATCGCTCAAACAGTATTTCACCCCCAAGCCCCCATTTTCTTCAGTAAATCAGTAGTTTTTAGGTTTCTAATTTTCGTATTTTTTAAACCAAGTAAGTTGTCTTTTGGCGTAATTACGGTTGTGTTGAGCTACTAGATTTTTACATTCTTCAAGTGTAATTACTCATTCAATATAATCAATTACTTCTTTATATCAAATTGTATTTAGTCAAAAACAATCTTTTTTGTATCATTTGTTCAAAATATTTTTTACTTCATCTATAAGTCAAAACCTGAACATTTCTTCGATTCTATTATTAATTTTTTCATATAGTTTTTCTCTGTCTCAATCATACGGAGTAATAAATAAAACATCATATTTTTTCTCTAATTTTTTCTTAAGATCAAGTTTTGATTTTCAAGTTTTTTCAAAAACTTCGAGTCATCTTATTATATATCTATAATTATTTGGAGAAATGGTTTTTGCATAATTCGGGTCTACTTTATTCAACATATTCCAAATAAATTCATTTCATTTTTCATTTCTAATTTTTTCTAATTTCTCTCTGTAATCCCAATCTGGAGCCACTTCAGGAATATTGAAATTATAAATAATAGAATCTATATAAAGACCAGTTCCTCAACATAAAATAGGGATTTTTCATTTTTTATGAAGAGAAGTAATTATTTTTTCAACCTCTTTTTTGTATTCTCAAACAGAATAATCTTTATCGATATCTATAATATCAATCATATAATGCTTTATTCAAGACATTTCTTTTTTTGTAATCTTGCCTGTTCAAATATTTAACAACTTATAAATTTGTCTAGAATCAGCAGAGATTATTTCTATATTTAATTTTTTTGCTAAATCTATACTTAAACTAGTTTTACCGCAAGCTGTAGGTCAATAAATTACTATTAGTTTTGGTAAAGAAACTTTTTTACTTAGAAATTTTCAAATTTTGGTTTGCATAAATTTTTTTTAA
>CAZFLS010000053.1:0-7520 GCA_964518815.1 uncultured Candidatus Peribacteria bacterium | reverse complement strand
TAATTAAATCATTACTTATGTTTAATAATATAAAATTTTTAATTTCAAAAGATAACTCTCATTTCGATGAGCTTACTTTTACTACATTTTGAGTAACAGAAACATTTACTCAAGCTGGTATTTTTATTGGTAATTTTCAAATTCTAGACATAGATAATAATTTATAAGGTTATAAAGTTTGTAAAGTTATAAAGTATTAATAGACTTCACAAATAAGTTCTCATCAAACCTGCAATGATCTTGCTTCATATCCGGTAATTAATCATTTTGGAGTTGATAAAATAAATATTCAAAGACCATTTCTAGATTTTTTTATTTCTTTTGCTTTTAAATAAATCTTTTGTCCTGGTTTGCTTATTCTTTTAAATGTAGGAACATATTTTGTTATTCTTACGTTATTTAAATTGATAACCAAATTTTTTTTAGTATCAGAAATTTTTTCAATATCATAAGAATCAATATATTTATTCTTTTTTAAAATTCTTAAAATCTCTTCTTTAATTTTTGAATAAGGCGCTTTTATAACTAGTAATCGAGCTATGTAACCATTTCTGATTCTTGTAAGTAAATCTGCAATAGGATCGTTTATCATATTATTTAAGTTAAAAGTTTATAAAGTAGTTGTTTTAATTAATTTTACCAACTTGATTTTCTTACTCATGCAAGTTCTCAAGCATTAGCTTTTTCTCTTACACAAATTCTGCACATATCAAATTTTCATAAATATCATCTAACTCTTCAACAAACAGAACATCTGTTATATAATTTTGTGGCAAATGTAATTTTTTTACCAGCATTAAACTGCCTATCGGCTTTTTGTCTAATTTTTAATGTTTTTAATTTTAATGATTTTCTAGCCATAATAAATTTGATTAATTTTTAGAAAAAGGAAATCACATTGCTAAAAGCAATGCCTTTGAGTATTCTTTACTTTTGCTTTTGATTTTTATTGTTATTTGTAATCAGTGTGGTTTTACAACATCGTGAGTTGGAACTTCAGGAAATATTGTATGTTCTTTAATTCCAAAATTATAACTTCCTTCTTTATCAAAAGATTTAGGAGAAAGTCATCTAAAATCTCTTATTCTAGGTAAAATTATAGTAGTTAATTTTTCTAGAAAGTAAAACATTCTATCTCCTCTTAAACTTACCATTATTCAAACAGGCATTCATTCTTTAAGTTTAAAATTTGAGATCGCTTTTTTTGCATTTTTTACAACTGGTAATTGTCATGCTATAAGACTTAAATCGCTTTTTAAACTAGTATAATCTTTCCCTCAACTTTTTAAAAAAGTTCAGATACCCATATTTAAAACAACCTTTTCAATCTTAGGTACTTCCATAGTATTTTTTATTCATAGTTCTTTTTTCAACTTTGGAAGAATTTCTTTTATGTAGTGTTCTTTAAAAATCATTGGTTAGTTAGAAGTTAAGAATTAATAGTTTAAATTTTCTTTCAAGATTTTTTTGAAAACCTTGTTTTTCTTTTGTTTTCAGATTTAAAACCAATACGAGTAGGTTTACCAGTTTCTGGACAAATAAACATAACATTAGAAGCATCTATAGGTTTTTCTATTTTAATAATTTGTCATGGTGTATTTGCTTGTTTTTTAACATGTTTAGTAATAATGTTTACTCATTCAACTAGCACTCTGTTATCTTCTTTATATACCTTAAGAATTTTTCAGTTTTTACCTTTATCTTTTCAGGCAATAACCCTAATTTTATCTCATGTTCTTATTTTCATATTGTTTATATTAATAATTTAAATAATTTTATAAATTTTCTATATTTCTCAATTTTTATCTTTCAATCTATTTATAATACTTCGGGTGCCAAACTAATGATTTTTTGAAATCATTTATTCTTTAATTCTCTAAAAACTGGTCAAAATATACGTGTAGCTTTTGGTTCTCAATTATCATTTACAATAACGCATGCATTATCATCAGATTGAATATAGCTTCCATCATCCCTTTTTAAAGGTTTTTTTGTTCTTACAACAACAGCTTTTACTACAGATTTCTTTTTAATATTTCACTGTGGAAAAGCATTTTTTACAGAGCAAACAATAATATCTCATACATAAGCATATCTTCTTTTTGATCAACCAAGAACTTTTACACATAGAACCTCTTTTGCTCAACTGTTATCTGTAACAAAAAGTCTACTTTCTGCTTGAATCATGGGTTAGTTTAAGATTAAAAAGTTAAAATTTAAAAACGTTAACGAATAATTAATTATTTTTCTTCAATTAATTTCCATCTTTTTAGTTTACTTAACGGTTTAGTTATTTCTATAATTTTTACTATCTGTCATTCTTTTCAGCTATTATTCTCATCATGAGCATAAAATTTATTAGAAACTTTATACCTTTTTTTATATTTTGGGTGTGTTCTATAACTATCAACTTTTACAACAATAGTTTTTTCCATTTTTGTACTTGTAATAGTGCCTGTTTTTGTTCTCATTATTAAAAAAGTTAAAATTATAATTTATTTATAAGTGTATTTAATCTTGCAATGTATTTTTTATATAATCTCAATAGGTGTGTTTGTTTTAATTCACCTCCAGAACTTTTCATTTGTAAAATATAAAGCTCTTTTTTTGCTTTTAAAAGCTCTTTATTTAAAGAAACACCATCTAATTGTAATAGATTTTTAATGTCTTTTATTCGTTCTGCTTTTTTCATATTTTTTTAATTAAATTAATATTTTTGTCTTGATTGGTAATTTGTAAGAAGCTAAATTCAATGCTTCTTTTGCCATTTCTTGAGAAATTCATCAAAGTTCAAAAAGAATTCTTCCTGGTCTTACCGGAGCTCTATAAATTTCTATCGAACCTTTACCTTGTCCCATTGGAACTTCCAAAGGTTTTTTGGTATAAGGTTTGTCAGGAAATATTCTAATCCAAAGTTTTCATCATTTTTTTAAATAACGAACAATTACCCTACGAGTAGCTTCAATCTGTCTAGAAGTAATAAATCATTTTTCCATAGCTTTTATAGCATAATCTCAAAAAGCAATAGTTGATCATCTTGTAGCTACTCATTTTAGAACTCATCTTTGAGTTTTTCTATATTTTGTCTTTTTTGGTTGTAACATTTTTTTAAAGTTAGAAATGTATAATTTTAAAACTCAATAAATTATTGTTTTTTATTTTTAAAAACTTCCCCTTTATATATCCATACTTTAATACCAATAATTCAATAAATTGTTTTTGCTTCATCTAAAGCAAATTCTATATCTGCTCTAAGTGTTTGTGTAGGAATAGCTCATTCTTTATAAGTTTCAGTTCTTGCTATATCTACACCGTTTAATCTTCAAGAAGCAATAACTTTAATTCAAAGTCATCACTTTTCCATTGTTTTTGCAACTATATTTTTAATAACTCTTCTATATGGAAGCTTTTTTTCAACTTGTCTTGCAATACTATCTGCTACAAGTGGAGCGCTAAGTTCGGGTTTTTTAATTTCTTTTACATCAACTCAAAATTTTAAATTAAATTTTTTCTTTAAATCTTCTTCTAATTTCGTAATATTTTCTCAGTTTTTTCAAAGTATCAAAGAAACTTTTGAAGTATAAATTACAATGTTTATAAAATCATTTGAATAATTTATAAAAATATTACCTACAGGAATTCAAACTAGGGTTTTTTCTATAAAAGATCTAATTTTTGTATCATCAGAAACCTTTTGAGTATAATCTTTCTTTCAAAAATAACCACTTGTTTTCCAAGTTTTAATGTATCAAATTCTAAATGCTAACGGGTTTACTTTGTGTCACATAGATTAATTAAAAGATTAAAAGGTTAAAATTATTTTACTTTCAGTTCCAATAAAACATTAGAACATCTTTTTAAAATTGAATGAGATCTTCATCTACTTATTGGATTTCATCTTTTATAAACAGCTCACTTTGAAACGATTAATGTATCAACTTTTAAGTTTGCAAGTTCTTGAGAATCATTATTTTTTGCATTAGCAACAGCACTATTGAGCGTTTTATATAAAAGTCATGCTCATTTTTTTGGCATAAATTTCAAAACATCCAATGCTTTTTTTGCTTCCATTTTTCTAATAATAGTTGCAATTACATTTAGTTTTTTTGGCGAAATTCTTATGTTTTTTGCGTATGCTTTCATGATTTATTAACAAGTTAAAAGTTAGTGTAATAGATTTAAATTAAGTTTAACTCTTTTTATTATTTCAAGCGTGAGCTATAAATCTTCTAGTTATGGAAAATTCTCACAATTTGTGTCATACCATATTTTCCGAAACAAAAACAGGAATATGAGATTTACCGTTATGTACTCAAAATGTAAATCATACAAATTCAGGTACTATGGTACAATCTCTTGCCCAAGTCTTTATTACCATTTTTTTTCAAGACTCATTCATCTTTTGTACTTTCTGAAAAAGTCTTTGGTCTATATAAGGTCATTTTTTTAAACTTCTTGTCATAAAATTAGTATAAAGTTATAAAGTACTTGTATTAAGCTGCTTCCGAAAAACCTTTTCCTTTTCATTTCTTTAATATCCATTTATTAGTATATTTTCTGTTTCTAGTTTTTACTCACAAGGCAGGTTTTCACCATGGAGTTTTTGGAGTAGGCATACCAATAGGAGAATGTCATTCTCAACCTCAATGTGGATGATCTACGGCATTCATAGATTTACCTAAAACAGTAGGTCTTATACCCTTCCATCTAGATCTTCATGCTTTACCAATAACAATTTGATTATTAATAGTATTCGATACAACTCAAATTGTTGCATAACATTTTTTGTGTACAAGTCTTATCTCTCACGATGGCATTTTAACTTGAGTATATTCTCATTCTTGAGAGATAATTAGCGCGCTCGATCAAGCTGATCTTACACTAGTAGCTCATTGTCAGACAATAAGTTCAACATTATAAACATTAAGTCATACTGGAATATTACTAATAAGCACTCTATTTCAACTTATTGGTTTTGCAGTATCAGAAGTAATTACAACATCTCAAACTTTCATATCTTTATGAGCAATAACATATCTTCTTTCTCAATCATTATAACAGATCAAAGCTATAAACGCTGTTCTATATGGATCATATTCTATAGACTCTACTTTTGCAGGTACATCAAGTTTATCTGTAAATTTAAAATCAATCTTTCTATATAACTTTTTATGTCATCATCCTTGGTGTCTAATAGTAACTCTTCAAGTATTATTTCTTCAAGCTTTTTTTAAAATACTATAAGTAAGTGGTTTATATGGTTCACTTCTAGTAATCTCTTCAAAAGTATTTCAAGTCATTTGTCTTCTTCAAGAAGTTGTTGGTTTATATTTTTTTAGTCACATAGTATTAAAAGTTTAAATGTTAGAGACACATTACAATGTGTCTGTACAATATTAATTAATTTTTATTCTAATTTTAGTCTTTATCTTTCATTTTAAGTTTAATAAAATCTGTAATCTTTTCTCATTTTTTAAGTCTTACAATAGCTTTTGTTATATTTTTTTTCTTTATAGCAACTCATTTTTTAGCTTTTTTAAACTTCTCTCTAATTTTTATAATATTTACGCCTTCAACATTTACTTTATAAAGTTCTTTGAAAGCATCTCTTATATCTACCTTAGTAGCACGAGAATTTACTTCAACTGTATAAGCTCAAGACAATTCAAGGCGTTGACTTTTTTCTGTAACGATATTTCTTTTTATTGTATCAAATATTTTCATGGGTTATTATTTTATGAATAAGTTTTTTCTAAAAGTTCTAAGCTATCTTTTGTAAATATAAGATCTTTATATTTAAGTAAATCCATAGGATTTAAATATCATACTCAAATTGATTTTATATTTTTAATATTTTTAGAAGCTTTAAATAAATCTTTATTGCTTTGTAATAATGCAAGCAAAGCTGTTTCAGTTTTTATATTTTCAACAATACTAACAACATCTCTGGTTTTAATTTGTTTTAATTTTACTTCTTCAATTATTTTAATTTGATTATTTTTTGCTTTTGATGAAAGAAGAGAAAATAATGCAAGTCTTCTTTCTTGTTTATTCATTTTTATTGTAAAGTTTCTTTCTTTTCTTGGTCCGAAAGCAACTCAACCTTTTTTTCTTAAAGGAGATCTTGCAGATCATGCTCTTGCTCTTCAGGTTCATTTTTGTCTATAAATTTTTCTAGTAGATCATACTCTTTCTGCTCTGCTTTTTGTATGAGCTATAGCCACTCTAGCATTTGCTCTTTGTAACATAAGTAGTCTATGAATTAAAGAAGACTTAATTTCTACTCAGAAAATATCCTTATTTAATTCAATTTTTCATGTTTCAACTCAAGTTGAGTTATATAAAATTGCTTCCATTTTTTATATTTAATTAAAATTTTAAAACAATAGTAGAATTTCTAGCTCATGGAATTGGTCATTTTACACCAATAACACGGATTTCTTTATTAACTAATTCTAAAGGTACACTTTTAAGTGTAACTTGATCTGTACCCATATGACCATGCATTTTTTGTCATGGCTTAGTACGTCTTGGTTTTCTGTTACCAATAGAACCTAGTGCTCTATGAAACTTTGAACCAACTCTACCTGGTCATCAACTAAAATTATGTCTTTTCATTGCTCAAGCAAATCATTTTCATTTTGAAATACCAACTATATTTACTTCTTTAATAGTATCTAGTAAATCAAGAGAAATAATATCTCAAACCTTTAAATCTTTAAAAGATCATGTTAAAGCTAATTCTTTTTTATTACCTTTGTCTCAATATTCTATAACAATAGACTCATATCAATCTTTCTCTAGAGTTTTTATTTGTGAGACTTTTAATTCTGGAACTTTAATAAGGGTAATTGGAATCATTTTGTCTCATTTTATGATTCTTGTCATTTCAAGTTTTTTTCAAATCATTCAAGCCATAGTTTAGTTCATAAAGTTATAAAGTTATAAAATTCATTAAGTAGTGGATTGTATCTGTTTTTAATTCTTTTTCAAAAATTCTAAGTTTTAAGATTATTGACTACTTTTTTTGTTCATTGGAACAAAAATCAGAGGTTAGGTATTTTTACTCTATTTAAAGCAAAATAATAACTAACTTAATTCTACATAATTTTTATAAACGGGAGCATTGTATAGAAAAAATATTATAAGTCAAAATTTTTTAGAAAAAATTAATTTTTTCTTGATTTAATGAAGTTTAAAAGTATAAAAGAATGAAGTTTAAATTTTGTGAATCTTGAAATTAATTTTTTACTTTAACTAAAATTAAAAGATAAAAGATTTATTAAATATAAAGTAAATTATAAATTTAATTTTAAATTATTTTATGATTCAAATAACTATAGTATCTGATTCATACTCTCATTTTAATGAGGCCATAAAAGAATATTTAGGCCGACTAAATAATGTTATAATCAAAAAAATTAAACCAGAAAAGGGTACTTATAAAAATTTTATTATAAAAAAAGAAACAGAAAAAATTTTGGAAGTTTTAAAAAAGGAAAAGTGATATAATATATATT
>CAZFLS010000052.1:0-7573 GCA_964518815.1 uncultured Candidatus Peribacteria bacterium | reverse complement strand
GTCCTGTAATAACAGTTTGTGTTTGACTTGCCGCTTCTATGGCAAGTGTTATACTTATGGGTGGTACAAAATGAAAAAGATTTACACTTCCTAATTCTGAAATTCTTATTCATCAACCATTAGGTTGAGCCGAATGACAAGCAGTAGAAATAAAAATTGCCGCCGATCATATCTTACAAACTTGAGATAGATTATATAAAATAATTGCTAAGCATACATGACAAGATTTAAAAAAAGTAGAAAAAGATTGTGATAGAGATTATTATATGACACCAGAAGAAGCTCTAAGTTATTGAATAATAGATAAAATTATTATAAACAATAAATAAGAACTAAGAATTGAGGATTAAGGATTTGAAATATAATATTTCATTAATAAAAAGATTAATTAAAGAAAAAATTACAAATTATTTTAAAAAAATTTCTAGCAAATGCCTTTCTACTCTTCAGTTATAATTTCAATAATACTTGATTGAATTTCAAAGTTTTTAAGTGAGTCTTTTTTGGTTAATAAAAAAATTTCAATAATTTATGATTTTTTTACATTGCAACTTTCAAAAAATAGTTGAATTGCTTTTTCTATTCCTATTGAATGAATTGTTTTAAAAATAATAACAGTAACTATAATTTGTTGAATTTTATTTTACTATTTCAAATTTGAAGATAGAAAAAATAATGCTTTTATTCAGGCTTGATATGGTCTAATTATAGGATGAGCAATATGAAATGCCATTGAAAGAATTTTTATATGAAAAGTAACTGATTTTATAAATATAAAATATTTTGCAATTTTTAACTTTGCTGATATATTTATAAATATTTGAGTAATTATTTTACTTTTATTATCATGTTTTCTATGAATGAATCAGAAAAAAGTATTGAAATCCAAGAAGATATAATAACAAATGAGGATTTTTTATGACCTCCCAAATTAGATATAACTTATGTTGGGCTTGTAGCTTTGGGAAGTATTATAGCATGATTTGTAGGTGGAATAACAATTCTTGTTTTTATTTACTTTTTTTTATGAAGAATGAAAGGATTTGAATGAGCTTATCCAATTATTTACTCTCTTACTTGATTTTTTTCAGTTTGAGTAACTTCTTATCTTACTTTATTGATGCATCAATTAATTGCTTGAGATAAATATAAAAAATGAGTAACAACTTTCACTCAAGTATCAATATTTTTAATATTTCTTTATATTTTTATGGCTCCTGCATATTTGTATGCAGCAAATGTAAAAATAGAATTGCTTACTTATATTTTTACAATCCATATAATTATAAGTATTTTATGAACATCAATAATGGCAGAAGTAATATCAAGTTATCGATATGTACTTTTATGACTATATGGAAGTTTTATATGATTCTTTATTTCTATTCTTATTTCAGTTTTTATTTTTTTAAATTATCCAACCTGAAAAATAAATCTATACGCATTAATATGAATTATAATAGTTATGAATTTTATGACAAATACAGTAAGAGCTATTTTTGAGTATGTTTATTATTTATTATTTAAATTTTCTTGAACAGATTATCTATGAGATATTTTTGGACAAATTGAATCAGAAGAAAGAGAAATAGAAAAAAAGGTTAAAGAGAATTTAGAAACCTTTAAGTAAAGGAAGTTCTGAATAATTAATATTTTAGTTAAAATTCAAACTATATTACGTTTGATTATTTAAAAAAAAGAATATAATTGATTAGTATAATTAACAATATAAAATATGAACTTAATTACTCTTAAAATACCAAATAATATTAAAAAGAGCTTATATTTAGATAATAATAATCAAATTAGTATATTAAATTTATTCTCTCAGTTCTGAATTGATTTTAAGATTTTATTAAAAGAAAGAGAATATCAAAAAAAATATTTAAACGATATTAAAACTAGTAACTACATAGTTTCAAATGAATTCTAAAAAATATAATTTTATTATTACAAAGAGCTTTTTAGGTAATCAAAAGGATTATTTTATAACTCTTACAGAAAAAGAAAAAGAAAATTATGTTAAATTAAAAAATAAATTTCAAAAAAATATTTTTAATTCAACTTTACAAACTCATAAAATTTATGAAAATAATTGAATAAAAGTTTTTTCCAGTTATATAAATAAAAAAGATAGAATAATATTTTTTTATAAAAATTTAGATAAAATCTATCTTTATAAAATCATTAAAGATCATGATTATTGAAAGCTATTATCAAATATTAAATACGCAATGAATGAATTTTTAAAAAATTTTTAATCCCTTAACTTTAGATTCCCATTTTCATGGGAACATACTTTATAACTTTATAAACTAATTTCTATGAAGGCTTGAAAATATAAACATTATAAATGAAAAATGTATAGAGTTATCGGTACTGCTGTACACACAGAAACTTTTGAGGAATTTATAGTATATAGTCCTCTTTATTCATCAAATACAGCTTTATGGGTACGACCAAAAAAAATGTTTCTTGAAAAAGTTATAAATGTTGAATGAAAATTAGTTCCTAGATTTGAATACATTGGAAATTAATTCTTTTAAAATTTATTAATCTTTTAAATTATGAATAATATCGTACGTAAAGTTCTAGAAACTTACCTCAATGAACAAAAAATTTTAAGTTTGGAAGAACTTTGAATAACTAATCATGAATATACTAAAACGAAAGATTGCAGTTTCGTAACTATTTATAAAAATGGTAAAGTTATTGCATCAAGCGGTAGAGTAAATGTAAGAAAACCAAATACAATTTTAGAACTTATAGAAAATACTTTGTTTTGTCTAAAAGATCCTAGATTTACAGAAAATATAAAAACTCCTGATGAAATAAAAAATGTATTTTTCAGAGTCGATATTATTTCTAGTAATCAAAGACAAGTAATAAATAAAATTAGTGAAATAGAAAAGGAAGTTGATATTAAAAAAAATTGATTAATTTTAATTAGCCAAAACTTATGAAAAGTATCTGTAATTTTACCAAATATAACAAATCTTATATCTAATTCAAAAGATTTATTTAATTTACTTTGTAAGAAAGCAAATTTGGATCCAAACACAATAAAAGAAGAAGATTATATTCTTTATAAGATTGAAACAACTATATTCTCTGATTTTTAAATTTATGAAAATATTTGATCTGGTAATCTTTTGAGTTCATATTGCTCCAACTTATTATTGATTAGCTTATGTTATTGGTTTTATTATTTGATATATTATAATTAATAAAAGATGAATTTTAAAAGAAAAAGAAATTGATACCCTTGCATTTTTTATGTTTCTTTGAGTTATTTTATGATGAAGATTATGATATGTAATATTTTATGATTTACCTTATTATACAACAAATCCTATAGACATATTAAAAACATGGCAATGATGAATGAGTTTTCACTGATGAGTAATTTGAGTACTTATTGCAATGTGATTTTTTTCTTATAAATTCAAAAAAAATTTTTTTGATATAGCTGATCACATTACAAGTATATTACCTATATGATTATGACTTTGAAGAATTGCAAACTATTTAAACAAAGAACTTTTAGGTAAAGCTTATGATTGATTTTTATCAGTAGAAAAAGCTTGACAATACTACTTCCCTTCTCCTCTTTTAGAAGCCATTCTTGAATGATTAGTTTTGTACTTTATTTTAGCTTACTTAATGAAAAAAAGAAAATATTACTGACAAGTATGAGCTTGATTTTTATTATTTTATTGAATATTTAGATTTTTGATAGAATTTGTAAGAATGCCTGATCCTCAAATATGATACTTTTTTTGATGGATTACAATGGGACAAATATTGACTTTACCAATGATAATTTTTTGAGCATACTATTTATTTTTTTTAAAAAAATCTTATTAAAATACTTTTTATAATAATTATAAAAATACAACTGTAATCCATTATAATACTTATGAATAGCCATTTCGATTTTCATAAAATGACAATTTCAAATTTTCTAATAATTATTTGTATTTTTATTACAATTCAATCTTTTTTTATGCCTAAAATACTCATGTTTGGAATGAGTAATTATTTTATTATAAATCAAAACTATTTATGAATACTAATACAATTTATTTTATACCAGTTTTTACATTGATGATTACTTCATTTATTTAGTAATTGAATATTTATATATATTTTTTGAAATCAGATAGAATTTTTAATTTGAAAAAGAAGTTATATTATTTTTTTTGTGTTAAATACAATATTTACATGAGCAGCTTTAATATTTTTAAGCACCTGAACAACTATTTGAATAAGTGGCTTTGCTATGGCAATACTTTCTTATATATTTCTCGAGTTAAAAAAACAAAACAATACAGAATATAAATGAGCTTTTATATTCTTATTAATAAACATTTTCATTTGATTTTGATCTAATATTAGTCTTGTATGACATTTATTTTGAGCAATTTCTTGAGTAATATATTTTTATTCTAAAAATAAGTTTTTAACAAAAATTAAATAAGTTTACTTATAATTTAGCAATATTTAATTAAATTTAAACATTAATTCAATCTATAAGCCATTAAAATAGTTTTGACAATATAAAATATTTTTATACAATTAATATCCTATTCTGATATTTTGGCTTTAAAAAAAGCATTTTAATATTAAAAAGTAATTGAACAAAATGAATAATTCAACTAAGGTTAAACTTATAGCTTTAGCAAGTCTTCTAACCATAAATGCATCAACTTGACGTACAAAAGCAAAAGTTGAAAATACAATTTCAGACATTATTTCGTGAGAAAAAAATCCATGATCTATCAATAAAGATAAAGTAAATAATGTAATATTTTTTACAGAAGAAGCTAAAAAACTTGAATATTTAGCCGAAGATATTATGCAAAAAACTCTACAAGAAGATATTGAATATGAAAAATTTTATAATAAAAAAATTGCAGATATAAAATGATCTCCTCTTGATATGAAATGAATAAAAAAAAGTTTAGATCAATTTTTATGAATAAATCAATTTGAACTTATCATGAATAAATATAATAAAGATAAAATAAAATATATTTGAAAAACTTGAAAAATAAGCACCAGATTGGATGATTATAAAGATAAGGAAATAAAAATTCCTTTAATATATGATGAATTAAAACCTTTTCTTCCGGATTATTTGCAAGATTTTTTAATGTATTATCCTGAATTTCAAAAAGATATAGAAGATAAAAATGAAAATATTGTTATTATTACAAGGATTTCAACTGGGAAATTCATAATGGCATACTATAAAAAATGAAAGCTATTTATTGCTACTCATGTATCTCCTTGATTGCCAAGTAATAAATGAAAAAATACTCCAATTTGAACTTTTTATACAAAAAAAGATAAACAATTTATAAGAAAAAGGTCAAGAGAATTTGAAAACTCTCCTATGGCATATGCTATACATATAACAAGATGAGTATTTTTTCATCACTGACTTAACGTAGATTGAAAAAAGAGGTCTCACGGTTGTATTCGTACTCCTTGATTTATTCAAGAAGCACTACATTCTTATTTGGAGGAATGAAAAAATTTTAAAGTTATTATAAAACATACAGATAAAACTTAGAAAAAATTTTGGTTTTATTTATTATTTCAAGCCTAATATTTATAGTTAATAAAGCAATTATTGTGATAAAACAGAATTATATTTAATATAATCAAAATCAAGATAAAATTATAATAAATTAATAAAAATTAAACAATTAAAGAAAGTTCTGAATAATCAACATTTTATGGAAAAATATATACAATAAAAAGGATAACTCATTAATTTAGTTACTGAAACTTTGTAGTAAATTTTGATAAAAAATACTTACTAAAATTAACTAATTTTAAGCACATATATCATTTATTTTTTTGGTATTATAGATTCTATTGAAGCATAGGTAGCATCTTTTCATTTTGGGATACGAATAGATACACTATCTCATAATTCAGCTTTAAGATACGTGATTGCCGCAAGTAGTACGTTATAAGATTTTCAATCTGAAAGTATTTGAAATTTATCTTTATTTTTGGTTAAAATTCATACTTTTGCTTCATATTCAATTTCTTCTATAATTTTATATATGATTTTTCAATCTGGTTTTATAATTGCTTTTAATTTACTTCATTGAACTAAATGTGATTTTGATGCATAATTTTGTGGTATAGGATAAATGTTTTTATCTGATCCCAACATTGATTCTCATGTAAATACTCATTCTACTATTTTATCTTCTCCGCTTGAATAGCTATGAAGAGCACTTGTATCAAAATCCATATCTTTTTTTAAATCTTTGCTATCTACAATAGTAGAAAGAATTTTTTTTGCAGAAACTATAGCCTTTTCTGATGAAATTATAAAATCTTTTATTACTAAAAGCTTTTTGTTTAACTCTTTATCCAACACTATTTTTTCATTATTATCAATAATTTCAACATTTTCTTTTTTATCTACTTTTGCTGTTTTTTCTTTTTTATCCTTTGCCATTTTGTTTATATTTTTAATAAATAAATTTATTTTAATGTTCTTGCATTATACACTTATTTAACAATTTTCACAAAAAAACTTACTTTACTTTTTATAAAATTTATTTATAAAATATATAAATATAGACTAACTATTTCAGAATAAAACATTAATGCTATAAATAATCAAATTCATAAAAATGGTCAAAATGGAATTTTGATATTTCTTTTTCTTTCTTTAAGTAAAATTAACATTCAAACAACACTTCATATAAGATATGATAAAAATAGTCATAATAAGGCTATTTTTGCTCATCAAACAAGACCCATAAATATAGCAATTCTTAAATCTCAAAATCATACCCAAAAAGGAATTTCTTCTCAATTATTTTCATCTTCATTTTCATCTTCATTTTTATTTATCCAAAAAGGAAATAAAAAATACATTATTATTAATTCTATAATTATTTTTTTATTGTTTGCTTTTAAAGCATAAATAAAACCAGATATAAAAATTTGTAAATAAAAAAAAGTATAAATAATGAAAGCTCCTAAAATAGCATTTAAAATAGGGATATTTAAAGTAATATTTTTAAAATTTTGAAAATAATTAAATATATTTAAATTATTCCAAATTGATGTAATAATCAATAATATAAATACAAAAATAGCTGACGGGATCAATACTTCATCAGGAACTTCCATAAAAAGAAGATCATAAAAAGTAAAAACTACGATCACAAATGAAACAAAAAATATAAAAATAAGCTTAATTATCTCATAAAAACTTCATGAAAGTACAAGATTTATATCTATTAAATAAATAGAACTTAATAAAAAAAATAATCCCATTACAACTTCCAGTATTAAATAAGTAATTCATATTTTTTTGTTACAATATCTACATTTTCATGCTGAAAAAATATATGAAAAAATAGGAAATAAATCAAAAAATCCTAAAATATGTTTACATTTTGGACAATGACTTCTTCATAAAAAAATTCATTTTTCATGTCTTTTTATTCTCCAAATTATCACAGACGCAAAACTTCAAAATAATAATCAAAAAGTAAAAAATATAATATAAAAAAAAGTTGTAAGATTCATAGAC
>CAZFLS010000051.1:0-7602 GCA_964518815.1 uncultured Candidatus Peribacteria bacterium | reverse complement strand
AAATAAACTTGATTAAGTATAAAATAAAAAATATGATTAAGAAAAATATTAAAAAAAATAATTCAATTCAGGAAATAGATTCAAAAACTGCTCTGAAAATTGAAATCAATTCTTGAGAAAAGAAAGTATTATTTGATTCCACAAATTCTAAATTACCAATTAAAAAGCAAATTATTTTAAATAAAAATTCTCATCTGGAGTTTTATTGAATTATAAATAATACTTTAAATTACGAATTAGAAATATTATCGAATGAAAAAAATTCAGATTTACAAATATGTTATTTACTTCTTGGTAAAAGTGACAATAAAATAAAACTTAAAATTAATTCTAAAATTTATTCATCAAATACGAAAGTAAATATTATAATTATTTCAATTGTTAAGAATAAATGAGATATTGAAGTAGATGGTAACATTAAAATAGATAAATGAATAAAAAATGTAATAGCTAATATTTCTGAAGAAAATGTTTTTTTATGAGATACTTGAAAAATCAAATGAACGCCAGCATTAGAAATAAGTTCTCAAGATATACAAGCTTCTCACAACTTAAAAATTGAGAAAATAAGTGATGAAAAATTATTTTATTTACGTTCGAGGTGAATTGACAAAAAAGACGCGACTACTATAATGCTAGAAAATTTAGTTGAAAATAATTTTTATAATCTTAGAATCAAAGATTATGATTTTTATTGTAAAAAAGTATTTGCTATTTATAAAAAATTTATAACAAATTAAATTATTAAATATTCTAATTTTTAAATTCAATATATGAATAATTTTAAAGAGGATTTTCCAATATTTCAAAATAATCCTTGATTAGTTTTTTTGGATAATGCTGCCAGTGTTCAAAAACCAAGCCATGTTATTGATGGAATAAAATATTTTTTTGAGCATGACTATGCAAATATTCATCGTGGAATGTATGAGTTGTCAGAACGTTCAGAAAGTCTTTATGAAAAATCAAAAGAAAAAGTAGCAGAGTTTATAGGAGCAAAAGAAGCTAGTGAAATAAGTTACACTTATAATTCTACATATGCAATTAATATGCTCGTATTGAGTTTGAAACGTTCTTGATTTTTTAAAAAATGAGACAAAATTTTATTATCATTATCGGAGCATCATGCAAATATTGTCCCATGGTTAATTATTAAAGATGAGATAGGAATAGAGTTAGATTACGTAAAATTAGATGAAGATTTTTTATTAGATTTTGATGATTTTGAAAAAAAACTTACCCCTGAAGTAAAAATAATTTCTTTATCCGCTGCTTCAAATGTCACATGAGCAACTTTTGATTTAGAAAAAGTAAGTAAAATTATAGATTCAAAATTATGAGAAAATAGAAAAAATATAAGATTTATTGTTGATGCATCTCAAGCTATGCCAAATTTTAAAGCAGATGTTCAAAAAATAAACTGTGATTTTTTGATATTTTCTGGACATAAAGTAATGGCAGAAACTTGAATATGAGTTTTATATTGAAAGAAGGAATTATTAAAAGAAATGTTGCCAGCTTTTTGATGATGATGAGCTATAAATTGGGTAAAAACAACCGAGTATTCTCCAAGTGGACTTCCATTTAGATTTGAGCCAGGTACTCCAAATATAAGTTGAGCTGTAAGTCTTCTAAAAGCTTTTGAATATATAGAATCAATAGGATGATATGAAATAATTCAAAAAATCGAAAATGAGCTTATCTCTTATACACTAGAAAAGTTTAAAGAACTAGAATATAAAGTAAAATTAGTTTGAAGCAAAAAACTAGAGAATAGAGTAGGTGTATTTTCTTTTTATATTCCATGAATCCACCAAAATGATATTGCTGATTATATGGCAGAAGAAAATGTGTGTATAAGAGCATGACACCACTGTACTCAGCCATTTATAGAATCTCTAGGAATTCCATGATCTGCAAGAATGAGTTTGTATTTTTATAATGATAAGACTGATATAGATAAATTTTTTGATGTTTTAAGAAAAATAATAAAAGAATTAAATTAATAAATTAGCTTTTGATTTATGACTTTATATAGTGAAATAATAATGACATACGCAAAAAATCCTCCTAATATGTTTAAAATGCAAGATTATACTTTTAAGCATCTTGAGGAAAGTAGAGTATGTGGAGATACTATTGAAATCTTTTTGAAAATTAAAAATAAAGTGATTGAAGATTTTTCGTTTATTTGAAATACTTCCATTATTACGACAGCATGTGCGAGCATTTTTTGAGAAAGTATAATTTGAGAGTCTGTTTTAAAAATTTTAGATTTGGACTATCTTTATATTAAAAATTTAGTTTGAGAAATTTCTCCAAGAAGAAAATATTGAGCAACTTTATGAATACTTGCAACCAGAAATGCAATTCATAAATTTTTAAATGATTGAAAACTTGATGATTTTTCTGATGTGATATAAGAAGTCAAAATTTTTGATCTCAGGCTTGAAATTAAAAAATTAAATTATCTTTATAATTATTTAGATTTATTCAATAATAAGTTGTTTTTCAAATTCTATTTAACTCTCAATCTCAAATCTTATTTATCAAATATTTTTCTAAAGTATTCCTATGAAGCTTGATAAAAGTTTCTATTGTTGGTTCTCATGTGCGCGCTACTTTATCTCTTCGTATAAGAGAACTTTGATTATAAAAAGCTAGAATAATTTTGGCTGGCAATATATACATATATCTTATTTCAAGAGCATTTTTGAATTTTTTTGGTCAGAGTTTTTTGAAAGTTTTTTCTGGATTATTGCAGGAATAATAAAATAAAACATAGAAACAATTTGGTATTAAAGAAAAATGATTTAATTGATTTTCTTTTAATACTACACAATTTCAATATCTTGAAGCTTTTACTTCAAAAAATGTTTGTATTCAATTAATTGTTGCAATTACATCAGGATTTTTTCAAGATATATCAATCAATTTTCCTCAAATTTGTCTTTCAAACAATTTTTCAAAAACATATCATATAAATTGTTCTACAGAAGATCATATTTTTGTAGATCTAGGAGTATCTATATTAGATAAAATATTTCTTGCTTCTTCTTTTGTTTTGTATGCAAGAGATAAAGTAAGACGTTCTTTTTTTGGAAGAACATTATTTATAGAGGCAATTTTATTTAATCATAATTGTAACATACAATTTTATTTTAAAATAAGGCTAGAAGATGGTTTTAAAGGAGGGAAAACCATCTCACTAACCATCCCCCATTATAATTAAAAAATTATATTTGTAAATTTTTATTTTTACCAAAAATAGTCCAAAAATTTTGACTTTTAAATTCTTTTTTATAAAATACGCTAGATTTTTTTAAAAGTAAAAATCTACTGGTAAAAAATATTTTAAAGTTTTGTATATTTTTTATCATTTTTGCGGGGGTAACATAAAAGAGTGAGTGTACTAAGGCTTCAACCCTTGGGTGTGCGAGTTCAAACCCCGTCCCCCGCTCCATAAAAATTTTTTGTTTTACAAAAAATTTTCTATATTTGATTATTAGATTTGTAATTTAAAAAACTAAAAACTAAAAACTAATTTATGGCTAATAAACACGGTTTAAAATGAAGTATAGTAAAAAAACAAGCTGCAGCAAGAAAGTTAGCTAAACATAAAAAATCTGTGGCACAGGTTTATATTGGCAATGAAAATCCTCAAGTAAGAAAAAATACTAGTTATAAACAAAGAAAACATTATTTTGAAAACAAACAAAATTTTCCAAAGAAAAAGCTTACAACAAAAAATGTAAGCAGTTTAATTGAGATGTGATTATTAGACAGTAGAGGTTTTTTTAAAAAGTGAAAAAAGAAAAATTTTATTACAAAAACAATGACAGATGAAAGATGATTAGATTTTTACTGAATGCCTAGATAATAATATTTTTAATAACAAAAAAGGAAGTTTATAGGATTTTCTTTAAAATAAAAAAGTTTATACATAGTGTAAGCTTTTTTATTTTTAGATTAGTCAAATTTTTATTAAATTCAGACTAATTTTATACTGTTATAATAAAAAGATTACTGATTAAAGTTAATGTATGAATTGTAATCGAAAAATGTACAGTAATAAAAAAGTTTATTTTTTGAAAAATAAGAGAAAGTATGATACACTTATGCTGAAATTAAAACTTATAACTTATATAATTTTTATTTATGGAAATAAGTCAGCAAGTAAAAACCAATGCTATAATATGATATTTCTTTTTATGATGGATTTTTTTGTTTGCTAGATCTAATCCGAATTTTGAACATAGTTTTATAAGAAAACATGCCAAAAAAGCCACAAAAATTCATTTTATATCTCTTATTACATACATAATTTACAGCATTTTTATTAGTAAACATCTTTATTATATTATCCCTATAATATTAATAAGCATTAATCAAATTATTAATTTAATATTTTTTGCTATACTGACATTGTTTATTTTAAATTGAGCTTATAGGGCTTATAAATGAGAAGAACCATCTAATATATTAATAAATGAAACAAAAATTATAAAACAGGAAGTACAAGATTCTTGAAATATGGATGAAACTCAAAAAATTATTCATTTATCGACATATTTACCTTTTATTTGATTAATTTCTGCAAATAGAAATCAAAGCAAAATAAATAAATATTGAGTAAAAGTATGATGAATTCTTACCTTTTTTATACTATTTTATTATGTTTTTAATTGATTTGATTCGATAGTTACATTATTAATTTTTATTTATATTTTAATATTTGTGTTTTCTTGAGTAAATTTGGTCATAAATAAAAAAGTTATCATAAATAATTTTATTGATAAATTACCAGATTTAACTTTATTATATTTATACATAAAAACATGAATATATTATTTTTTTGATTTTTTGAAAATTTTATTTTGAAAAAAAGAGGATCTAGATTTTAAAAATAAACTTAACTTAATAATTGAAAAGGAAAATAAGATGAATGAGACAATAAAACAATATTTTACAGATGATAAAATATTTCCATCAAAATATTTAATTTATGTCCCTATAATAAATTTGATTTTTATTTTTAAGCCTATATTAAATAAAAAATCTAAATATTTTCTTGCAATTATAGAATGAATTATTATTTCAATAATTTTAGTGCTAATTTGGTACTTTTACTGATTTTATTCAAATTTACAATTATGTTTATTATTTCCTATATTTTTGTGACTTGCAAACGTAGATTCTAATCCTTTTTATAAAATACCAATAATTTATGAAATTTATTTTATCATAGATAAAGTAACTTTTGGTTTATTTTCAAAAATAAAATTTTTAAAAGAAAAAAGCAAAGAAGTAAATAATATAAGCTTTAAAGTTTAAAAATTATAGAAAGTCTTTTCTGTTTCATCTTTATATCTAAAACAAAATTAAAAAACAATTTTTTAAAAGTGAAAGTTGCTCTATTTTAATAGATTTTTAAAGAAAAAAAATTATTAGATATAATATTTCAAACAAAACAAAAAATCATAAAAAAGTAAATCTATATGAAAATTTGTGAAAATTATAAAGTAACTTGATTTTTATATACATTTATATATACTAGGTATATAAATATGAATTTTGACTTTTAACTTAATTTTTATGTTTAAATGTACCGTATGCTGAAATACTTCCATAAAATGGATAGGTAAATGTCCTATTTGTAATAACTGGAATACTTTTGAAGAAATAGAAAATATTTCTAAAACAAATAAAAAAAATGTTCCTTGAAAAAAACAAGAAGTATTTAAATTTATTAAATCAGGTAATGAGATCCAGAAAATAAAATTTAAAAGTAATGAACTAAATAATGTGCTTGGTTATGGGTTGACTCCATGAAGTTTTATTCTTCTTTCATGAGAACCTTGAATAGGTAAATCTACTTTAGCCTTACAAATAGCAGATTGGTATTCAGAAAAAGATAGAACAGCTCTTTATATTTGCGCAGAAGAAAATATTTATCAGATTTCAGATAGAGCAAAAAGATTGAAGATTAATAATAACAATATTTCAATTGTAAACACAAATAATCTTGAAGATATTTTGGAAACTATAGAAAATGAAAAATCTAATTTAATAATTATAGATTCTGTAAGTGTTATTTATTCAAGAAGCCTAGATTCAAGTTCTTGAAGCATTAATCAAGTAAAATATATTTCCGAGATTCTTATGGAATTTTCAAAAAAGACCAAAAAATCAATAATATTAATATGACATGTTACAAAAGATGGTTCTATTTCATGACCAAAAGTACTTGAACATTTAGTAGATACAGTCTTATTTCTTGAATGAAGTAAATATGAAAATTATAGAATACTTAGGACATTTAAAAACAGATTTTGACCAACAGATGAGATTGGGTTATTTAATATGACAGAGTCTTGATTTGAAGATATAAATAATCCTTGAATGGAATTTATAAATTTGGATAATCAAAAAATAAGTGGATCAGCTCTTGGTATAACTATAGAATGAAATAGACCTATTTTAATTGAGATTGAAGCACTTACAACATATACAAAATTTGGTTATCCCAAAAGATCATCTCGCTGAATTCCAAATTGAAAATTGGATTTACTTATTGCAGTACTAGCAAAATTTACAGATATAAAATTAGATAGTCATGATGTTTACGTCAATGTTTCTAGATGATTAAATATTTCTGAGCCATGAATTGATCTTGCTACAATTGCTGCAATAATTTCATCAAAAAAATGAAAATCACTTTGAAAAACTATTTTTATCGGAGAGATTTCTCTAACTTGAATAATTAAAAATGTATTTAATTTACAAAAAAGAATTGAAGAAATAGCAAAACTTGGATTTGAAAATATAATAATTCCAACATGAACTAAAATTTTAAAAACAAAATTAAAGAATGTAAAATTAATAGAAATTAAAAATATAGAAGAATTAATGAAAGTGATTTAAGAAATGTTAAAACCCTGCAACCTTAGCCTGCTCCCTTATTTCTTCATCAGATAAAACACGATTGTAGATACGAACTTCATCGATAATTCAATCAAAATAATTGTATGTTACACCATATCAAACTACCGTATCATTCCAATATCTTCATATTAGTAATGGATATGTGTTATTTGTTAATTTTGAAGTGCTTTTATTAGAAACTACTTGAGATAATCAATTAATATACATTTTTCAAGCTTCTCAATTTTTTATACTAAAAACTGCGTTAGTCCATGTATTAAGGTAATTTACTTGCTTTGTGTAATAAGATTTATCTAATTCAGAAAAATTAGCTGTATAATTATATTCTCTTCCTAGAATAACATCTTTTGAAGTGGCTATATAATAACCACAATATCAATAATAATCTGGTACATTATTACAAGTTCATATATTAGATGACGATTGTTTTGTAATTACTCATCTAGTTTCATTTTTTTTACTATTTATACTTACAATAATTGTTACAGCATTTGTAGGATTTAATGATTCACTATTTCAACAATCAAAAAAAGATCAGGTTCAATTAAAATTAAATCATTTTCAAATAATTCATCATGTTGAAGTTGGTATAGATGTTCATGAAAAATTCCATCATTCCCATTTCAACTTAAATCTTTTAACTTTCAATCATTTCAA
>CAZFLS010000050.1:0-7738 GCA_964518815.1 uncultured Candidatus Peribacteria bacterium | reverse complement strand
CTTTTAATCTATAAATCAATTTATAGATTTCTTTTCATTTTTGGTTATTTGTAGGAGAAAAATCTGGATTTATAAAACATCAAATATCAAAAATACTTAATACTTTTGATTCCATTTTGCACAATTTATTAACAATTTTGTTAAATGTTATCATAAGATATAATGGCTTTCATTAAGAATGAATATACTATATAGATTAATTAATAATTACTATAAAAATAGTAATTATTTTACTATAAAAATCAAGTTTATTTTTCAAAAACTTATTTGATATTTTATAAAAAACTAAATCTTATTCAGATATACATAAAAAATATTGAATAATAATAGAAAATATGTTAATATACTCCAGAAATTCTTGCTAATTCAAAAGATTATTTTTTATATATAATTTTACGATGATTCAAAAAGATAATCCTGTTATTATAAAAAACAAGGAAATGCAAACACTATTTTATTCTACAGGTAATGAACTTGATTGATATTTAAGTGAAAATCCTTGTGCAAATTTGTTAAGTGGTGTAAAACCCCCTTCTTTTTCTAATGATTTAAATTTTTCAGAAATTGAAAAATCAGATATTAAATCCAAAATCAATTTAAATAAAAACAAAATTATAGAAAAATGGTTAAGTTATAATGAAATCGATATATTTATTAATAAATTTAATATTACAAAAGACGAAAAAAAAATATATATAAAATATTTTTGAGAGAAAATTATTGATTTTTTATTAGAAAATTTTTGAGAAAATAATCATTGATTAGATGAAAAATATGTTTTTTTAACAACAAAATTTTTTGATTATATAAAATGAAAAGACATCTGAATAGACGATTTACTTAAAATTATTATTATTATCAAAAATATAGCAATCAAAACTATAAAATGCAATTATAAAATATTAAGTGAGATTAATTTAATATTTGATATTATTGGAGTTATTTTATCAAAGGATTATAACAGTACAATAATTAAACTTTTAAATGAATACAAAAACGCCATTGATAAATCAAATATTATTGCAAAAATAAATATTTGGGGTCTTGTAACCTATGTAAATGATGAATTTTGTATTTTGTCTTGATTTAATAAGGAAGAATTAATGTGAAAAAATTATGCAGAGTTTAGTTATACGGATACTCAAAAAACCATAAAAGAACTTTTAAATAAAATAAAAAATAAAGAAGTTTGGAAATGAGTAATAAAAAGTATTAAAAAAAATGGGGAATACTATTGGCTTAAATCTACAGTTGTACCAATAGTTGATAAAAATAACAATATTTTAGAATATATTTGCATAATGACAGATATTACTGATATTGAATTTGCTAAAGAAAATTTAAAACAATCATTTGATAAACTTAAAGAATTAGATATTAAAAAAGATGAATTCTTAAATATTGCAAGTCATGAACTTAGAACTCCTATGACTTCCATAAAGTGATATATTTCAATGATTCTTGAGTGAGATGCTTGAGAAATTAATTGAGATGTAAAAATATATTTGGAAAAGGTTTATAATAATGTAACTCGTTTAATTAATCTAATAAATGATATGCTCGATATATCAAAATTGGAGGCTGAAAAACAAGAATTTACATTTGAAAAAGTTGATATAAAAAAATTTTTACTCGAAACTTCAGAAGAGGTACAACAGTTATTTAAAAGTAAATGACAAAAATTTGAAATAAATATTAATTATGAAAATTATTATCGTGATATAGATATAAATATGTTAAAACGTGTAATAATTAATTTACTATGAAACGCTAATAAATTTACACCGACAGAAAAATGAGAAATAAAATTAGTTTCATTTTTAAAAGATGAAAATCTTTATATAAATATCATAGATAACTGAATATGAATAGACAAAAAACATTTTCCAATCATTTTTGAGAAATTTTGACAAATTAAAAATTCTTTAACTAGAAAAAATAATTGAACATGATTAGGTCTTCCTATAGCAAAATCTATAATTGAAAAAATGTGATGAACAATAGAAATTAACAGTGAATCTTGAAAATGAACAAATTTCAGTATAATATTACCAATTAATTTTTAATTTTTTTCCTATGAATATAATAAAAATTCTTATTGTAGAAGATGATAAAGATATTTCTACAATGTACAAAATAAAGTTCCAAAAAGAGTGATTTAATGTAAAAGTTGTAGAAAATTGACTTGATGCTGTTACAGAGGTTACTGAATTTAAACCACATGTAATTTTACTTGATATAATGATGCCTTCCATGGATTGATTTGAAACTCTTAGAGTTATAAGAGAGTTAGCTCCTTCTTTGCATACAAAAATTATAATGCTATCAAATTTAAATAGCAAAGAAGATATTGAAAAAAGTATGCGCCTTTGAGCTAATGCATATTTACTTAAAGCTAGTACTACTCCAAAAGAAGTTGTTGATAAAGTTAAAGAATTTTTTACTACACAAGAAGAAGAATGAAAACAAGATATAAAAATTGAATCTAATAAGAATCTTTCAGAACATAAATGTCCTCACTGTGGTAAAGAAATTAAAATTACTTTAGAATAATTATAATAGATCATTTCTATAAATTTCCTGGTTTCTATCCCCTAAATTTTCAATATATGGTATACATATTTTTATGAGTTTTGATTTGAATAGTAATTCTTTGAATTATCCTTCTATTTCTATATTGAACAAAAAGAAAACCAAAACTATCAAAAGATAGGATTTGATATTACCAAAAAGAAATAAAAAAATGTGTTTATTCCTCCCCTCAAGATAAAATTATACAATATGACAAAATTTTGAACTATATACTTAAAGATTTATGATACGAATGAAATCTTGCAGATCAATTAAAACAAAATCCAAAGGAAATAAAAGATATTCAAACAATATGGAAACTTCATAAATTAAGAAACAGACTTGCTCATGAATTATCACCTATTGCAAATAATATTCTTTTAAATGAATCAAAAAATTTTGAAAAAGAGTTATTTAAATTATTAGAAATTTAAGGACTATTTGAAAAAATCTCTTTTATAAAAAATAATCTTTTTGCTAAAATTTGTTCAAAAAATTTCCGCTTAGTAGTGCTTAAAATTACACCAATCCCCTACTGCACAATTATCACATTTTGGCTTTCTTGCTGTACAATTATATCTTCAAAATAAAACTAAACTATGGTGCATTTTCTTTTTTTGTTGTGCTGTAAATACTTTCTCAATTATACTATCAGTAATTTTTGGACTTTTTGTTTTTACAATTCAAATTCTATTCAAAACCCTGTGTACATGAGTATCTACTCAAACATAAGATAAGTTATAAAGAGTGGAAAGAATTACTTTAGCCGATTTTATTCATACTCAAGGCAAGGTCTGGATTTTTATTAAATCATTAGGAATTGTTGAATTAAACTCTTTATATAATTTTTCTCAGGATAACTTAATGTATTTTGTTTTGTGTTTATAATAATTTAGACTTTTTAAATATTTCTCTATTTCTGTAATTTTTAAATTTAAAATATCTTCCGGATTTTTTATAATTTCAAAAAAAGCTTCAGTAACTTTATTTACTTGTTTGTCTGTATTTTGAGCTGATAAAATAACAGAAATAAGAAGCTGAAATGGAGTTTTATAATTTAATTCAATTTTGGTATTAGGATAAAGATTATATATTTTATCCAAAATATTCGTAATTTCTCTAACTTTTTTCATAAAAAGTTTCTTAATAAATTATTTATACTTAATCTGTAATAATATCGACAACATTTAAACTAATACTTTCTCTTCCGTTCCAAATATTTCTTTCAATCTCAAAAATAAGTGAAATTGTTTCTTTATTGTATAATTCTTTATAATAATCTCAAAAACCAAATGCTTTAATATCTATTTCTTTATTATTTGTTATAAATTTTAAATGTTTTTGTTCTTTTCCTAAATATTCAATTCCAGAAAATATAAAATTTTTAAGCAAAAATAAAGGTTTTGGATTTCATATTCAAAATGGTCTAAATTGTTCTATTTTGGATAAAAGTTCAAAATTAATTTGAGATAAATTAATACTTGCATCTATTTCAAGCCACTTTGTTTTATCTACTTTGTAAACTAAAGACGAGACTCTTTTTTCAATTTTTTCTTTAAATAATGGAAAATTTTCTTTGGAAATAGAAAAACCTGCAGCTTGATCATGCCCTCAAAATACTATAAACATTTCTTTAAATTCTTCAAGAATTTCAATTATACTTATATATTCTGGAGCTCGAGAGCTAGCTACAAGCTTATCTCATTCATCTTTTAAAACTATTGCAATTTTATTAAAAGCTTCACTAAGTCTTCATGCAATTAATCAAATAATACCGTGTTCTATCTCTGTAGAATCATAAAAAATGATATTATTTTCTTCTTCGATTTCTTCCATTGCTTTTTTTAAAAAAATTTCTGTAGAAGCTTTTCTTTTTGTATTTAGATCTTCAAGTTCTTCCATTATTTCATCCAAATTTTGTTCACTTGCTAAAAGTACTTTTAAAGCTTTATATGGACTATCCATTCTTCAAGCTGCATTTAGCTTTGGTCATATTTTATAACTAATAAGATTGCTATCAAGTCAATCACCATTATGTCATTCAATTAGTTTTTTAAGTCAAGCTGAGCTTGAATTTTTAAGTCTTTTTAATCACAAATAAGTGATAACTCTATTTTCTCATACAAGTTGCATACAATCAGCTACAGTACCAAGCATTGCAAAATCAATATAATTCTCAATTATTTTATTATATTTTTTTTCATCAAACAATCTAAAAGCTAATGCTTGTAATAATTTAAAAGCAACTCCAGAACCAGATAAGTTTTTATTTGGATATTTGCAATTTTCTAATTTTGGATTAATTAAAGAAATAATTCAATCTGGAATAATTGTTGGTACAAAATGATGATCAGTAATAATTACATCCATTCAAAGACTTTTCGCATAAGAAATAACATCTATATCTCTCGTACCACAATCAACTGTAACAAGCAGTTTTGTATTTTTTTGAGCCAGGTCATCCATAAAATAATTTTTCAATCAATATCAATCTTTTACTCTATGTGGAATTCTATAAGAAACTTGTATTCCAATTTCATTAAAAAATTTTACGAGCATTGCAGTAGCACTAACACCATCAACATCATAATCTCAAAATACTATTACCCTCTCTTCTTTGTCTCTTGCTTCTAAAATACGTTTTACAGATTTTTCCATTCAATCAAATAAAAATGGATCATGTAAATCCGAAATTGAAGGATTAAAAAATGATTCAAGACATTCCGGATCATGAACTATTTTTCTATTTTTTAATAATGTTTGGATAATATCATTTGTTTTTTCTTCTAGAAGTTTTATATTGAATCATTTAATTGTTCTCATAAAATAGAATAAAAGCTAGATAACTAATGTAACTATTCTAATTAATAAAAACATAAATTCAAATAATAAAATTTTTTTTGCAACTTATTTTTAAATTAATCACCATTCAGCAAATTTTTCAAATCAACCAATTTGTCTTATATATTCTCTTGCTATTTCTACTATTTCCTCATAATCTTTTCAGTCTATTTTATTATCTCATATAGCACAGCATATATTTATTTCTTTATTTTCTTCTTGTGCTTTCAAATAAGTATAAATATTAATTGATACATCTGCCTTTGATAAATCTTTTCAATGAAGTCATCAGCCAGTAACCGCTTCTCACATATCGCTTCAAAGTTTTCTATTAGTTGCTCAAGTATCTACATTTATTCATCAAGTCCAAAATCATAATGGATTTATTGTTAAATTAAATTCTTTTCAAATAAACTTTTCAATTTCTTCATTAGTTGCATTAGATTGACATATTATAAGCCTATTATTATCTAATATATACTTTCAGTCGTCAGGAAATTTTTTATATATATCTCTTGCTATTTGTGATAATCTTTTTACTTCATTATTAGTTGGAATTCATTTAAAAATTCAATTATCCCCAGCTTTTATAGTTTTTTGATTTTCTGCAAGATTTATATCTTGTGAAACTTGTAAATATTTTATTTCCAAGTCTCAAGCAATTCTATTTACAATACTTTTTATGATTTCATAAGGAATATTTATGGATGTTTCTGTAATAATAGTTACTAATCAGTGTCATATTAATACTTCTACTGCAATTTTTGGATTATTATCTTGAGTATATGTATAATCTACTATTGCTCAAGCTATTCTATCTGCAATCTTGTCAGGGTGTTTTGGGTTTACTTTTTCTATCATTTTTTTATAAGTTAGTAATAAAATATAAGATTTAAAAAATATCTTCAATATTAATAGCCTTGTCGTCTATGAGGATAGAGTTTCTTTATAATATATTGGTTTTCTAGCTGTATAAATTATAATATGAGCTCATTTTATATATAAATTTCTTATAAATTCAATTTTATCTATTAATATCTTATAAGCTTCTTTATGAGAAAAAAATAAAGATTTTTTAGACAAAATTTGTGAAAATAAATTTTATAAAAAAATATTATTTTTTTATAAAAGAGAGTTTTTTAGATAGTTCTTAACTATTCTAATTAATAAAAACTTAAATTCAAATAATAAAATTTTTTTAGGAATCAAAATTAAATTTGGTTTGTTTTTTTTAAACTTAAACACTATATCAATTATTGTCTAAAAAAACAAAGATCAGGAAACTATTATTTAATAATAATACACTCGTTAATTCATTAAACGTATTTCTCAAATAGAAACCGTTCTAAAAGTTCAATCTCAATTTGGTAAAAAAAATTCTCATCTGTAACCATAATGATGTGGATTTAATTTTTCTTTTAATATTTTATTATATTCATTTTTCTGTACAGAAACAATAGTATCTCAAGAAGTGTCTCATAAAGTACTTAAAGTACTATTTTCTTCATTTAAATTATTAAATATTGCTATTTTCGGTTTAGTGTTTTCTAATAAAATCTTATTTAATTCCTCTTTAGTGAATTGTTTTACTCATGAACTTTTTAAACTATTAACGCCTTCTAATTTTTTTGGTTTTAAATTAAAAAAATCCTTAAAACTTAAAAATTTACTCATATTAAAATTAATTAAAAAATATTGATTTCATATTTAAATTTTCATTAAGATACATACCTGATAAGAATTGATTTAAAAATATTTAATAGATTATTTCATGCTTCAGGTAAGTATTCTTTTAAGTATTCTTTTAATTTTGCTTAGGTTTAATTTTGGTCTAAAACAATAAGTTTTTAAGAAAATTTTATATAAACCCAAATCTGACTAGACATATGATATCAATAATTTTTAAATTTGTCAAAATACAAACTCTACTTTTTATTGAATTTTTGAATTTTATAATATAATAAACAAAATTTTTAAATGAAAATTATGAAAATATTAATTATTTCTGCTTTATCTCAAGAATTAAAAATAGTTAAAAATAATATAAAAAATCTTAAAATAAGAGATATTTCGGTACAATTTTTATGTACTTGAATATGAAATTATTCTACTATTTTTTTGCTTACCAAATATTTAGAAAAAAATGAGGTAGATTTTATAATAAATATATGAATTTGTTGATATAAAAATAATAAAGAAGACTTTATACAAATTTGAAGAATTTTAAATTTAACTACAAAAAAAGAGATATTAGTACCAATATTTTTTAATTTTTGAAAAATAGTTTCCATAATTACATCAGAAAAACCTATATACAATAGTAAAA
>CAZFLS010000049.1:0-7801 GCA_964518815.1 uncultured Candidatus Peribacteria bacterium | reverse complement strand
GCCTATTGATGTGATAATACTAAGAATTTCAAAAACACTAAATTCCAGGATTTATTGCAAATTATTTTAGAAAAAACTACAATTCCAAGAATAAGAATTAGCAGTATTTGAATAGAATATATAAATAAGGAACTTTTGAAAATTTTTAAAAACACAAGAATTAATCCACATTTTCATTTATCTATCCAATCATGATCAGATAAAATTTTAAAATCTATGAATAGAAATTATAGTAGAGAAATACTTTTGGAAGTGTTGAAAAATTTGAATAATTTAAAAAGAGATGATAAGATTTTGGTAAGTATTTGAGCTGATATTATTGTATGATTTCCAGGTGAAGATGAATCAGATTTCATGAAATCTTTTGAGTTAATCAAAAAATTTAATATTACAAAAGTACATGGATTTAAGTTTTCTCCACATAAAAATCATTATACTGTTCCTGCTTGAAATTTCCCAAATCAGGTAAGTGAAAGTCTAAAAACTCAAAGACTTAAAAAATTATTAAAAGAAGCAGAAAAAATTCGTACAAATTTTATTGAACAAAATAAATGAAAAAATTTAAATATTCTTATTGAAAAAATAAAATGAAAATCCTTTAATTGATGGAGTGAAAATTATATTTCTTTGAATGAAACTAATTTTGAGCCATTATCATGAGAAAAAATTAAAGTTTGAAAAATTGCGAATTGAAAATTTCTGTAATTTTCTAAATAAAAATCCCTCCAAATAAAGTATTATACTAACATTTTAGGGGAAAGTTTTATAATAAATTTATCAGATAAATCCTACTCCTAAACAAAAAATTTCTAATTATTAATTTCTGGTGAATGTTTAATAATATAATGGCTAAATATTTTATTATTTTAGATATTGGAAATTATATATTAAAAATTACTAAACGTTTTTGGTATATTTCTTAAAGCTTTACTATCTTTTAAGTTCAACTGTTAAAAGTCATCATTTACAAGATTTTAAAATCACTTTCTTTCAAGATTCAAAATCGTCAGTTATACTATTATCATCAATTAAATAATCTATACCATCTATTTCTGTTTTCCAATTTTCTCAAACTTTTTTTAATTTAAATATTTTTCCAATTTGATCGTCCAATCATTGTTTAAATCATTCAACTTTTGGATTGAATAATTTTGGAAAAGCTACAACAAAAATTATACTAAAAAAAGCAAAAATAATGTATGTATAAATATCATAGACACTATCTATTTTAAATAGATATATGTATATTGCTACTATAAAACTAGCTATGCTCATTGATAAGCCATATAGTGTGGTTGTAAAAAATTCAATAATAATAAAAACTATACCTACTGCTATCCATCAATAAAATATTTCTTGCATAAATTTAACTAATTTAAAATGTAAAATTAATTTTTTGGAGAAAACAATCTCAATATATTTGATAAAATTCAAGAATCAACAATGTATTTACTATTTTCTCAGAATGAATTTTCAATAACTTTTAATTGTTCTTTTACTACAGCTTGTCATTTAAAGAATGACTCTGCGGCATTTGATTCTAATTCAACTTTTTTAGCCTCAGCTGTAGCTATTGCAATTTTTGCTTGAGCTATTCATTCTGCTTCAAGAATTTTTGCCTGTTTTTGTCATTCTGCTTCCAAAACTTTTGATTGTTTATCTCATTCAGATTTTGTAATAAGTGCTTGTTTATATCATTCCGCTTCAAGAATTTGAGCCCTTTTTTCTCTTTCTGCTTTCATTTGTTTACTCATGGAATCTTGTATATCACGAGGAGGATCGAGCTTCTTTATTTCAACTCTTGTTACCTTTACTCACCATTTAACAGTTTCTTTATCTAAAGATGCAAGAAGTTGACCGTTTATAACATCCCTATTAGATAAAGTATCATCTAAAGTCATTGTACCAAAAACAGATCTTAAATTTGTCTGAGCAAGATTTATAACGGCACTGAAAACATTTGCTACTTTATACTGCGCACTTGCAGGATCTTGTATTTCAATATAAATTATACCATCTACAGCAACTCAAACATTATCTCTAGTAATAATTTGTTGCTCAGGAACCATAATCACTTGTTCCCTAATATCAACTCTTTTAAGAGATTGAATTCATGGTATTAAAAAGGTAATACCAGGTCAAGTAGTGTGAGTATATTTTCATAGAAACTCAATAAGTCATACTTCTCATTGATTAATTTTTTTAATAAAAGAATTAAAAATAACTACAAGAGCTACTATTAAAACTATTAACCAAAATATAATACCTCCATCCATAATGAATATAATTAAAAAAAATAAATTAACTGAAGTAAAACATAAATTAACTGGTTATTTCAATTTGTAAAACAAAGAAATAAAAGTTAATGATAAGTTTACTCAGGAGTTCGCGTCATTTTAAACTACATTTAAAAAAAATCAAATTTTTATGGTAATTATGGCAATCAAAATATTCAACCAACTTAATTAGAAAATATGGTATTGTAATAAATTTTACATGCTTTTTCTATTGTTATAATCAAAGGATCATATAATTTAATAGAGGTAGATAGTAAATCAAAAACTACAGGTAATTCGGTACATCCTAAAATAATTCAAGTGGCTCATTTATCTTGTAAGATAGATATGCTTTTTTTAAGAATATTTATTTCATTAGAATCTAAATCTTTTTTTCATCAAATTATTTTTAATATAATATTGTTAATATTCTCTAAAATAATATCATCATCTATAACAACTCATAATATTCATTTTTCTTCTAAAGATTTTTGAAATAAAGAACTTTTTATTGTATTTGTACTTCACAAAATTCATACAATTTTATGTCAATCTTTTTTAATTTGCGTTACGGTTTCATTAATAAGTGACAAAATAATTAAATCATTATTTGTTTCAAAAATATCATTGTAATACAAGTGCATTGTATTACAAGCCATAAGAAAAATATTTACTCAAATTCATTTTAATTTCAAAAATTCGTTTCTTACAAAAGATACTGTTTCTAATAGATTTTCATTATTTCTAGTTAAATCTTTTACAGGAATATTATCAATAATTATATGAGGAAAATCATTATTATTAATTCATTTTGAATATTTGATAGATAAATTTAATAACAAATTATAACACCTTAAAGATGCATAAGGTCACATACCTCAAAGTACTCAAATAATATTATTTTTTATCATAAAATTTTTTCCATTAGTTTAAACAAATTAAAATGATGTCATAATTCTGATATAATATAATTTGAAAATTATAACCAAATATTAATCAGTAATTTCTAAATTATCTATCATAAATTTTAAAATATTTATACCATTTTCTATAGCAAAATCTTGAATATTTTCCTTTTTAAAATTAGGATTACTACTGCCCTTTTCTATAGCTTGAATAACATAAATTTTATCTAAAATATCTAAATTTTTAGCTTCTTCAACCAAAATATAACTTAAATTATCATAAGTATCTGCTTCGTATGCTATTTGAATCTTTTCTCTATGTTCTTCTGATTCTATAAATTTAAAATTTCCACTAACACAAATTCACCCAATACTAAATCAAAATTTAGTAAAATCATAATCTTTTTGAGTTATATAATGTTCTATAAAAATAGGGTCGCTCATAAAAACATCTCTATTTTCTTTTGTAAACTCAATATTTTGATCAATTTTATTATTATATTTCAAAAAAGTATTTGGTAAAACTACATCTCAAATAATATGTTCATTGCTTATAGCACTACTAAGTCAAAAATAAAAAATAATTTTTGGGTTAAATTCTGTATACAAAAAAATTAAAGCTTCTCTTTCATTCTTTTTAGTTGTACTTTTTAGCATAATTAAAACTATATTTGCTTTTCTAAAAACATCAAAATGTTCACTTGGATTTTTGTTATCAAATTCAAGTCAATAAAGCTCGATAATTTTATCTCAAGCTGATTTATTAAAAGTAACTATTCAAATCATATAAAATATTTAAATAATAAAATAAATTACTCTTGAGCTATTTTTAATTTTTAATTTTCGATTTCTTTCGTATTATATTCAAAATTATTATTTTACCAAAAACAATATGAACTTTTTTGAATTTTTATTTAAATTAAATTTTATCCAAATTTCAATCATCATTACATTATTTGTTTTTGCTTTAATGATTGGTTTTTTTATTTGAAAAATTATAAAATATAAAGAGATATTATCATCAAGAATGGATGCTGTGAAAAGATCAAAATGAGTAATTTTATGAGAAGTTTATGAAAAAGTAATACCTTTTTTGCCAAATTTTAAATACTCACCAAAAGATATGGTATTCATAGGTAAATGATTCGATTATTTAGTCTTAGAATGATTATCTGAATGAAACCTAAAAAATATTATATTTTTAGAAATTAAATCTTGAAAGTCTAATCTCAATAAAAATGAAAAAATGATTCAAAAAATTTTGGGTGAAAAAAAGGTAAGATATGAAGAATTTAGAATTTAACACACTTATATATTTACAGACTTTTACATTTCTATTTTTCTATATCAATAATCTCTTTTAAAATTTCTATTGCTTTTTTTGATCCATAAAATATGGACTTGTTGCTATTGTAAATTGTAATTTGAACATACGCTAATTTTACATATTAGCATTGTCTTTCAAAAATTTTGGATTATTTGCATATTTTAATCATTCCTCCAATGATATTTCTCATTCATTTATAAATTGAAGCAGATCTTGTTCTAATACTTGCATTCATTCTCTTCATGATATTTGCATAACTGAAGGCAATTGATGAAGTTCATTTTCTCGAATAAGATTTGAAACTGCAGTATTTTTTATAAGAACTTCTTTAACCATTTTTACTCAACTTCAATCCGCTTTTCTTAAAAGTCTTTGGGAAAAAACTCAAACTAGAGTATCTGATAATTGCAATCTAACCTGATTTTGTTGAGATGCAGGAAATGAATCAATAATACGGGAAATAGTCTGATAGGCACTTCTTGTATGTAATGTAGAAAAAACTAAATGTCATGTTTCCGCTAAGGTTAATGCCATTTCTATTTCCAATGTATTTCTCATTTCTCAAAAAAGAATTACATGTGGATTTTGTCTCATTGCTCAAATTAAAGCTGTGTTATAATCTGGAACATCTCTACCTACCTCTTTTTGTTCTATTATAGACATTTTATGTTCATGAATATACTCTATCGGATCTTCTATAGTAATGATATGTTTTGCTGAACTTATATTTATTTCATTTATCATAGCTGCAAGAGTAGTAGATTTTCAGCTTCAAGTAGGTCCGGTAACAAGTATTAATCACTGACCTAATTTTGTTATTTCACCAAAAATAAAAGGTAAATTTAGATCTTTAATTGTTGGAATTTTATAAGATAATAATCTCAAAACTATCATAAAATATCACATTTGAAATGAAATGTTTCAACGAAATCTAGATGATTGAAATAAAAAAGAAAAATCCAAATTTTTTGTAATCATTAATTTGTCTAATTGTTCCTTTGTAATCAAAGATTTTACAAAATTTTCGCTATCTTCTGGTTTTATTATATCAATTCATTCATCAATTTTTACAATTTCTCCTGCAATTTTAATAGCAGGATAAGTTCAAACTGTATAATAAAAATCCGATCACTTGTTATCAATAACAACTCAGAGTAATTGATCTCTAGGAGAGTAATCTTTCATTATAACATTTTCTAACATAATTTATAATTCATGAATTAAAAATACTTTTTATATTTTATATGATTTTCTAATTTTATATCATTTTTATCATAGCACATAATACCTCAAAAACCAAATTTCTTAAAGTTTAATATTTTATAATTTTTTTGCAACTTTTGCAAGATTAAAAAATGGTAACATTATAGCAATAACAACAACTCATACTATAGATCAAATAAATACAATAATAAAAGGTTCCAAAGCTGCCATAAGATTTGTAATATATCTTTTTAATTCTTTACTGTATGTGTTTCAGATTTTTTCTATAGTTTTACTTATAGTACCGGCTTCTTCTCAAACACTTACCATATAAACAAGTTCTTCTGGAAAATATTGATTATAAAAAAAAGTTTCTTTATTATGTGAATTTAATCACATGGCACCAC
Organism: uncultured Candidatus Peribacteria bacterium; assembly: GCA_964518815.1. Classification (GTDB taxonomy): domain Bacteria; phylum Patescibacteriota; class Gracilibacteria; order BD1-5; family UBA2023; genus CAYRGR01. The sequence continues at coordinate 1,683 of CAZFLS010000049.1, read as the reverse complement.
TTAGTTTAATACCAGTTTCAACCTCATTTTTAATTCTAATAATATCTTTTTTAAAATAAATATTTGGTACTACATTAGCAGTAATTGTAAGAGCTTCAAGCATCAAAACTCAAGAATCTAAAAGTAAAGTAAACGAATTTATAAATAAAATAATATTTTCTTGCAATGATATTTTTCAAAATACAGGTATTTTTAGAGATATGTATCAAAAAAATAATTTTCACAGATATGTTTTTTTAAAAAAAATAAAAAATATTACTGATCAAATCAAGATAATAAATAAAAATAAATAATGATTTACCATAAAGTTAGAAATATTTATCAAAAATTTTGTCAAAGCAGGAATTTCAACTCAACTTTTTTCAAAAGATCCTACAATCTTTGGTACAATAAAAGTCATCATAAAAACTACCATTACCAATGTAATAATAAGAAGAATAACTGGATAAATAAGAGCTCATTTAATTTTTGATTTTAATTCTATAGTTTCTAATAACCTTTTGTCTAATTCGGAAAGTACTTTTGGAAGACTTCAAGTTTTTTCTCATACTTCAATAAGTGCAATTATAAGAGGATCAAAATATTTTGAATATTGTTTTAATGTATCAGAAATAGATAATCCATGATCAAGATTAATCCTTGTTTCATTGACTATAAATCTTAATCTAGGATTTTTCAATTGTTTTGATATTATAGAAAATGCCATTTTGATATCTATTCAACTATTCAAAAAATTTGAAAGTTTATTAATAAAAGACCATACTTCTTTATCTTTTACTCATCCTATAATTATTTGTTTAGCTTCTTTTTTTACTAAAAATGAAGGTTTTTTTCATGTTTCAAGAGCATATTTTGAATCGTTTAAAAGCCTTAAAAATTTTATATTAATAAAGTTTCAATTCTTATCTATAAATTTTTCTTTTCAAAAAAGATTTCAAAACATAAGCTAATTTATAAAATTAAAATTTTTTAAAGCAGTATTTTAGCTATTTTAAACATTAAGTTTTAAATAATTTCTTTTAACTTTGTTAAATTTTTCCATTCTTAAATATTATATCAAGAGTTTCTTTTATAACTAATTCATATTCACCTTTTCCATATAAATCTTGAAGCATTTTGTATTTCCTTTGTAATTTATCATCTTGTTTTTTTAAAATAAATTTTTGTTCGCTTGAAACGGCTTTTTCTAGATATTTTCTCATTTTATCATGTATAAATCATTCCCTATAATAAAGAATGATCTCTTGTTTTAATTTTATATACTCTCCCAATTTATTAAGTCTATCAAGTCTTTGTAACCTTATTTTAAGTTCTCTTTCATATTTTTCTTTTTTTAATTCTTCAATAATTTCCTGTTTAGTTTTATTTTTTATTTGTATATCTTTAATTGATTTTTTAGAACTATTATCTTTAATAATTTGTTCTAATTCTCGTGTATTAAAAATAACATCTTTTTTAAAATCTCTAGTAAATAAGAACATAGAAACATCATCTTCAAAATCATTATTAGATTTAAATACATTTAAATCCTCAAAAATATATTCAAAAATTTTTTCCGAATTATTATAAAGTTTAGTATTTTTTAAAAAACTTGTTTCCAATCTAGAAAGTCAAAACATGTTTCATGATGAATTTTTTGTTTCTAAAACTCAATCTGTATATCATATAATAACATCTTTATCA
>CAZFLS010000048.1:0-7885 GCA_964518815.1 uncultured Candidatus Peribacteria bacterium | reverse complement strand
GAATTAAAGACATTTCAAATAGAAAATATTGAAGAATTAAGTAAGTTTGATGAAAAAAAACCTTTTGCATATTCTTTTAATCTGAATTTTGATAATTCCAAAGTAATTGGAAAAGCGTCTTTTGAAATTGTTTTTGAATATAATAGTTTTGGAGGTTGGAATGTAAAAGAATTAAAACAGAATGAAATTTTAGAATTGAAAATTAAGGATCTAAATGAAATTCAAAATCAGTTAGAAAAGGATATTAAATTATATAGCAAAGCAGAGAAAAAACTAGTTAAAATTAAAGATAATGATTTTGGAATAGAGACTAAAATTGATTTGACTGAAATCATTTTAGTAAATAAAATAACTGATAAAGTTGAAATTTTATCTTGTGATTCATTCAAAATTGAAAAAGCCGTTGAATATAGAGAAAAATTCTTTGAAAGCAGTTTTGAATTAATTATTATCTACAAATTAGAAAAGGATAGCTGGGGAATCTACTCAATAGATGCTTTGAATGAAAATGTGAAGTTTTATTCAAAGCAAAATTCGATTAATTATATGTTTTCAGAGAAGCGAGTTATATATGGTTTTGCTGATGAAAAATCCCAAAAATGGCCTTTTATTTTAGAAATTATAACTGTTGATGATAAGAATGGTATTTGGATTGGAGAACTATCTTGGACAACCTTAGATGCTGTTCATAAAGTAAAAGGGAAATTAGGAGATAATAAAATAAATTTTGAAGAAATTGAATTCATAAAAAAGGGTAATGCTGTTTTAAATTGTGTATATAATCTTGATTATGATGAGAAAAATAAGAAATTTGAAGGTAGTTGGTATTATCCAAATAATAAAGATTCCAAAGGTAACGTGTGGTTTGATTTGAACAGAAATAATAATAATACTAAATAGCCATAAAGCAAATAAATGAAAAAACAGAGTGAACGTATAACACACGATGATACGATATGATTTCGCTCCGGGCAAAGCCCAGAAAGCACGTTCGCCAGTTCGCAAGCTCACGCAGGTGGGTTTGAATATTGGGTATGGCTCACTCTCACATATCGTGCAGTCGCTCAATTCACATCGCATATCGTGGGCACGTTATATGTCATTGAACAGAATTAAACAGAAGGAGATGAAACAAATGGAGAAAAAAGAAATTGAATTACTTGAAAGAATTGCAATTGCTCTTGAAAAAATAGGAGATATTTTATCAAATGATAATGAAAAAACTATAATTAGAACTATCAAAGATGATAATTTAATGGAAGAAAAAAATGAAAATATGGAAATTGATAAAAATAATTTAACGCAGAAAAAAAATGAAGTTTATAAAATAAATTATCCAAATTTAATTTTAAAATTTTTATCAGATAGAAATATTTCTGTCAAAAATTTTCAAATGGAAGAAGAAGCTGATGATATTTTAGATAAACTTTCAATATTTATGGGGAGCAAATAATCAAACATAAAAAAAATATATAACTTAATAAAAACTAAATTAAATACAGGAGAAACGTTTCAATTAAATTTAAGTAAATCTACACAGGAAGAAATTGCTACTTCTTGCCAATTTTGTACCAATTTGTACAAAATAGCATTTTTATCAGAATATAAATACATGAAATCACCGGTTTTTTCAATATACGGAAGACCGAATAGAATCCCAACATCAATAAATTTTCTTACTGGACACTGGTTGGAAAGATATATAAAAAAAGAAGTCCAAAATAGCATTAATAAATTAAATCATTCTTTAAAAGTATCCTATATATCTAATCCACAAATAATTTTACCAAGTGGAGATGATTTTGAACTTGATATTTTATTTTCAATTGAAGAAGAAATTTTTTGGTTTGAAGCAAAAACAGGAGAATATCAAAATTATATAGATAAATATTCAAAAATGGCTAAATTAATGAAATTAGACAAGAATCATTGTTTTATGGTTTTAACCGAAATTAATGAACAAGATAGTGTTGTCTTAAAAAAAATGTTTGGAATGGAAGTAGTCAATGTTGAAAGGTTTAAAGAAGTTTTTGAAATTTCTTTAAAAAATTTTTTTGGTAGTTTGAATTTAAGTAACGAAAAAATTAACGACATATAACACAGTGTATACGATATGATTTCGCCAAGCCCTAACGGGACGTAAGTTCATTCGCTAACAGCAAAGCTGTAAAGTTCATTTCACTTACTCTAAGGCTCAATTCACATCGCATACACTGGGCACGTTGTACGAAAGTGCAGCCGAGTATTGCAAATATTAGCAAAGATGAAAGGAAACCACCACCATTTTAAAAAAAACTATGTGATACGTCCTGTATCACATAAAAAAACTAAAAAAGTCTTAAAAAATATAGATAAATATGGTAAAATGAAAGAAAAAGTATTTGGAAAGGGAATAAAAATGAATAATAGTTTTGAAAAAATATACTGGAATAGTGATAAAAATATCCCGCTTATTGTTAACACAGAAAATGATAGCGATATTATAAAAAAATATAAGTACTTAACAACTGATATTCGACCTGTTTTTTTAGAAGAAAAACATTTGTTATTAGAATTAATGCCAGAATTAACAGAAAAAATATACTTTCAGTCAGTTTGGGCAAATAAACAAGGGAAGTATTTTATAGATGGAAAAGTTGTGAAAGGATCTGTGATTGAAAAAAGTAAAGATATTGAGAATAAAGATGAATTTATGAGTAGGATAAGATTATTTATTCCTACAAAAGAAATGAAAGAAAATGAAGAGCAAATTTTTAATGATTTTGTTTGTGGAAATAAAAGTAGATATTCATACTTAATATCTTCAGAGAAAAGAGATTTTGAAAATCATTTTATCGGAAGCGAGCCATTTATAAAAGAAATATCTGAAAAATATAAGAAAAAAATAATTGCAGTATCTTTTTCAGGTGGGAAAGATTCTACTGTTGTTTCTCATTTAGTCAGAAAAGCTTTAAATAATCAAAGCATAATACATGTTTTTGGAGATACGACTTTAGAATTACCACTTACATACGAATATGTAAAAGAATTTCAAAATAAAAATCCTGAAACTCCTTTTTTAGTCGAAAGAAATGATGAAAGTAATTTTTTTGAAATATCTGAGCAAATTGGACCACCAAGTAGAGTAAAGAGCTGGTGTTGCTCAATATTTAAAACAGGACCTATGGGAACAACATTTTCCGAAATGGATGATGATATTTTAATGTTTTATGGAATTAGAAGAAGTGAGTCTGCGTCTAGAAGTAAATACCTTAAAGTAACAAATAGCCCAAAGATAAAAAAACAAATGGTTGCTTCACCTATAATTGACTGGCTTGATGTTGACATATGGTTATATATTTTAACTGAAAAACTTGATTTTAATTATTCTTATAGACAGGGATTTGCAAGAGTAGGGTGTTGGTGTTGTCCGAATAACTCATATTGGTCAGACTTCTTAGGTTCAATATATAATAATAAAGAATTCAAAAAATGGAACGAATTTCTTGTGAAATTTGCAAAAGAGATTGGCAAGGAAGATGCGGAAGTCTATGTTTCAGAAGGGAAATGGAAAGCAAGACAAGGTGGAGCAGGTTTAGACATTGCTTCAAAGATAAAAGTTGAATCAAAAGAATGTGTTACAGAGGATAATGCACGAAATTATGATTTATATAGAATAGTAGATGATGAATTCTTTGAATTATTTAAACCATTTGGGATATTAAACTTTGAACTTGGAAATAAAAAAATAGGTGAAGTTTATGTGTTAGATAAAAACAATGAAATAATTATGAAATTGCTTGCCAAAAAAGGTAATAAAAAATTACGTGTAACGGAAATAAACAACAATGATCAATACATTTTTTCTAAAATAGAAAACCAATTGAGAAAATTTAATACCTGCATATATTGTAAAGCGTGTAATTCATCATGTCCTTTTGGTGCAATAAGTGTTGCGGGGAATGCTTATAAAATAGATGAGAGGCTATGCACTCATTGTCTAAAGTGCATAAACCATTTTAGCACTGGCTGTCTAATTTCATCATCATTGTGTATAAAGAAATAATTTCTGAAAGAGAGGCAAAAATAATGGATAATAATAAATATATATTCTCAGGGCATGAATCCTTTAGTTTGAGAGAAGGTTGGATTGTTAAAGGTATAAGAGCAATATTAAATAATGGTAAAACAATTTTTATAGGAAAAGAGTTAATGAATACAATAGATGAATTAGGAATAGGAGCAAATATGGTTAAGTCTCTGAAATATTGGTTAGAGATTTACGATATTATTGATGAAAATATTGAGTTAAACCCTTTGGTGGCGGAGATTAAAAAATATGATGAATATATGCAGTATAAAATTACGCTATGGTTTATTCATTATTTATCTTTGACTCCATTAAAAAAAAGAAGAGCAATTATTTGGGATATAATATCTTATAAAAATGAAAATATGACATTCAACAAAGATCATATGATTGACTTAATTGATAGTGAAACTGATAAAAAATATAGTAAAAATACTATTGAAACTTCCTTAGGAGTTTATATAAAAACATATATTAGTGAAACAGAGAAAAATGCGAATGACCCTGAAAATAATTTGATTTCTCCTTTTGCAAAGCTGGAATATCTTAGAAGAGATAAAAAAAATGAGGAATATTTTTTTAGAAGCATAAATTATAAAGAGATTAATTCATATTTTGGATATTTGGTATTAAAATCATTTTGCGAAAAGTTTAATGTAAATAAAATAGAAAAGATTGAAGCTTATAATAAATTTAAATTAATTGTTAAAATGGATTCATACAATTTTGAAATGCTTCTAAAAGAGATGGAAAATAATAGTTTGATTAATATTGATAGAGCAGCAGGATTAAATAATATAAACCTAACGGCAAAATTGACTGATAAAGAAATAATAAAAAAAATGTATAAGGATGTATGATGATGAAAATAAGCGAAATTTTAAAAATATTAAAAACATTCAATTACTCAATAAATATAAAAAGAGACTATATAAATGAAGATAAAATAAATTTCTATATGCCAACATATAGAAATTTACATTTGTTACATAAATATATTGACTCTATTACAGAAAATAATAAAAAAGCATTTATTTTATCGGGAGCTTATGGAACTGGAAAATCTTATTTAATATCAATTTTATTGAATTTATTGAGTAAAGATTTTGAGAAGAATAAAATTAATATATTTTTTAATAAAGCAAAAAAAGAATATAGTGAAATTAATAAAATTATTGAAAAGGCTGAAAAAAACAAATATTTAATTGTGTTTGCAGAAGATAGTTTTCAAGACTTTAAGCAATCAATAATAATGGGAATAATTAAAACGGCAGAAGAAAACAAAATAAGATTAAATCTTCCGACAGTATTTAATATAATTTTAGAAAAAATAGAGCGTTGGAAAAAGGAGCATATAGATATTTATGAAAAAGTATTATTCCAAATAAAAAAAGCAAAAATAGATATCGAAAAATTAGAAAAAGAGATTATAAATCATAATGAGAAGTACCTAGAAATATTTGAAAAAGTTTATAGTGAAGTATTTGCAGGTGAAAAATTTATTCCAATAGGAAGCATTAATAAATTAGAAGATATTTTGAATGAATTTGAAAATATTGTAACATCAACTGGAAAATATAATGGAGTTATCTATATTTTTGATGAGTTCGGAAGATATTTGGAAAGTAATATAAATAAACTTGATGTTAAAGATATACAGGATATTGCAGAATATTGTAACGATGAAAGCAAAAAAAGTGCTTTTATTGCAATTACACATAAAGATATTTTTCAATATTCAGGGAAACTAAAAAGTAAAGATTTAAGAAATGAGTGGGAGAAAGTTAGTGGAAGATTTAATAAGGAACATTTGATTTACGAGAAACAAAACATAGATGCAATAATAATAAAAATACTTGAAAAAAATGATAAGTATAAAGAGTTTTATAAACAAAACATTGGGAAATTTAGAGATTACGAGAATATAATTTCTATAAATAAATTGACAAATGGGAAAGGAATAGACCCAGAAACACTAATAGAAAATTATTTTCCTCTAAACTATTTAGCAATAAAAGTATTACCGATGTTATCACAAAAGATTGCTCAGAATGAGAGAACTTTATTTTCTTTTATCTGTAGCGATGAAAAGAGTAGCTTAACCGATATTCTAAAATCAAATAAAAATCAAGATTTTTTTCTTGTTTCCTTACCTGAAATATATGATTACTTTGAGACGAGTTTCAAATATTTAGAAATGGAAAGCATGGAATATAAAACATATCTAAATTCAAAAAGTGTCATAAATAGACTTGACAACAAAAAAGAGATTGATTTTATAAAATCGCTATCTCTAATATATATTTATAACAACTTTAATGAGTTAGAACCTAAAAAAGAAGAATTGATTTTTGCATTAAATATCGAGGAAAGAAAATTTGAGGAAATAGCAAATAATCTTATAAAAAAAGAAATAATAATTTATAGAGAACATTCTAAACGATATAAAATAAAAGATGAAATAGATATAAATATTGATAATGAAATTAAAAAAAAGGTAGAAGAGATAAAACAAATTGATTATGTAAAAACATTAAACGAAATATTGCCGTTAGATTATTATTATCCAATTAAATATAACCTTAATAATAAAATTAATAGATATTTAAAAAACTATTATATTGATATGCAGAACATAAATTTACTTGATAAAATTATGAAAGAACATGAAAGTGATGGGAAAATTGTTTATTTGATAGATGTTGAGAATAAAGGAATAAACATAGAATCTATTATAAAACAATATGGAAAAGATAATATATTTTTATCGAATACTGAGGAAAAACTAGAAATAAAATTAGAACTTATGGAAATTGAGGCTATATATAAACTTGAAACAGAAAGAAAAGAGTTTATTTTAAACGAGGTTATCAGACAAGAAATAATTGCATATAAAGATGAATTGAAGAATTCAATAAAAAAGAAACTTGAAGTTTATTTTGAATGGGAACGAACAAAAGTTTTTGTTAATGGAAAAAGAATAGAAAAAATATCCTCTGATATTCAATTTATGGATAAAATTACTGAATTTTTTACAAAAGAAAAATATAAAAACTATTCTGAAAAAATAAGAGTTGGATATGAATTAATAAATAAAAACAACTTAACATTTCAAGTTAGGAAAATTAGAGCAGATATTTTAACAAAAATAGAATTGAATCCAAGTCAATTTAATGAAGATGAATACTTTGCTCAAACTGGGGCAGAAAATAGTATCGCAAGGAATATACTTAAAAATACAGGAATATATAGTGAAAATGGAATAATAGATTTTAAAAAATCAGGCTTTAATGAGATATATGAAGAAATAATCGAAAAAATAAAAGAAAAAATAAATATATGGGAGTTGTATAAGCTCTATTGTTCTTCAATATTTTCTTATGGTATGAGGAAAGGTGTTTTTTCTTTCATACTAGCTTTAATAATCATTAAGCATAAAGATGAAATTGTAATAAATACGGAAAAAGATAATGAAGAAAAGAAATTTAATGTTTCTATGATAGACCAGATAGAGACAAATCCTGAAAAATATGAGATTTCTTTTATTAAATACGACAAGGCAAGAGAAGAGTTTTTAAATAATATATTAGAATTATTTAAAATGTATGTTGATGAAAACAGAGAATTAACGAAAGCAAATCATGCGTTTAGAGCATTTAAAAATTTTGTATTAGGACTTCCGAAAATTGTAATGACTCAAGAATATAAAGAAAGTGCTATAGGCAGACTACTTAAAGGTCTATTGGCACAAAATAATCCTATGCATTTTTGGTTTGTAAAGCTATACAAAGAATATGAAATTAGCGACAGTGATAC
>CAZFLS010000047.1:0-7917 GCA_964518815.1 uncultured Candidatus Peribacteria bacterium | reverse complement strand
ACATTAAAGAAAGTATCATTTTTTCTTCTGACTCTTTTTTTATTTCATTTGTTGGTAATTTACTATAATATTTAAAAGATTCTGTATAATTTTTTAATTCAAATAAAGAATCTGCAATCTTTTTTTCTAAAACAATATCATTTTTTAATTTTTCATAAGCATTTAAATAATATTGTAAAGCAGTTTCTTTCATATTTCTTATAGAATAATAGTCTCATTTTCTTATTAAGGATTTAAAATTTGTTCTTCGTTTAAATTGTTCTATTTTTTCTTCTTTGGAAATATTGTAAAATTTTGCTATATTTCCTGTATGGATTTCTGAAGGTTTTATAATAACTTCTTGTTTAGAAAAACACGAACTCAAAAGAAGGGAAATAGTAAATATTAATAATTTTTTTATCATTTAAAAATAATTATATAATAAATTTATCAAATAAATCCTACTCCTAAACAAAAAATTTCTAATGAATATCTAATAATCTAATGGCTAAACATTCTATCATTGTAATCTATTTAAATATTGGAAATTTAAATTTTTATTAGAAATTAGAAATTATATATTAGGAATTACTAAATATTTTTAGTATAATTGTATTTATATCTAATCAGATTTTATTTTTCGATGATTTATTTCTAAAATAAATTAGCTTGCATTCCTCTTTAATGTTGATTAATTTTATTTTAGCATAATAATTTTGATTTATAATTTTCTTCAAAATTTTTAATTCAGATTATTTTTAATTTAATGAAAAAGCTTTGTTAATAAGCGTTTTAATTTCTTCTATAAATCTATCTTTGTTAAATTTTTTTGTATGATCTCTTATTTTTATTCTATCATATTTTTTATTTTCTATATTTTTATGAAATATTTCAAATTTTCTTTTGAATTCATTAATATCATCATAATCAAAAAATTCTCACGTTAGTCACTCTATGGATGTTTCTGTAAGTCATCAAGCACGAAGACCAAACATTGGTACTCAAGCCGACATTGCTTCTACAGGAATAATTCAAAAATCATCTCTTCATGGCATAATTGCTCATCTACAATTTTTATAGTATTCATTTTGTTCTAAATGTCACAAAAAACCTAAAAATTTAATATTTTCTTTTGCTATACTTTTTAAATAATTTAATTGATCTCAATTTCAAATTACAATCAATTCATATCATAAATCATTAAAAGCCCGAATTGCTAAATCTACTCTTTTAAAAGCAGTTAAAATAGAAGTCATCATATAATATTTTCTTTCATTTAAAGGTTTGTCTCAAATATCAAATTCTTTAATATTTACTGGTGGATAAATGACAACAGAATTTCTTCTATAATATTTTTTAATTCTGTCTTTAACTTGATTTGAAGCAGCAATAGCAATATCATTTCTTTGTCATGCAATATAATCCCACTTACGTAATGAAGAAAATAATGCTTTTAAAATAGTAAAATTAGCAATATGAAATAATATACTCTTTATAGTTTTTTTACCTCGCATTTCTTTGGCATAATTATGGGTCCAATCCCATAAAAATCTTGCTGGAGTGTGATAATATACAACATGTAATGTTTCCGGTTTTGTGATGCAACCATGAGCAAATCAGCTAGAAGATGATATTACCAGATCATATTCTCATAAATCCAAACTCTCAATTGCATACTTCATAAATGGTAAACAAAGATATTGTTTTCAGGTAATATTATAAATTAATTGAGTAATACTAGGAATTTTTTTTATTCTAGATTTAGGAAAACGAGATTCCGCTATTTTTTTATCATAAATTAAAGTAAAAAAATCTGCCTCCGGAAATATTTTAAGCAAATCTTCCGCGACATTTTCAGCTCAACCTAGCTTTACTAACATCTCATGTATTATAGCAATTTTCATAAATAAATATTTTATGTTTTAAGTTTTTGTCTCTTAGTTCTTATTTCTCAGTTCTCGATTCTTTAGAAATATTCCTAAAAATATAAATAAAATTATCGTAACATAAACAGCCTCAAAAGAATGAAGAAATATATTCATTATAAGAACGGATAAAAATGTCATAAATAAAGGAATACTTAATTGGTAAATCTTAATTAAAATCAATCACATTACCAACAAAAATAATATTAATCAAATAATTCAACCCTCTACTAATTGTTGTATATACCAACTTTCTGGTATGTAATATGACTCGTTAATATTACTAATATCATGTGTTACACGAAAAGCTGGTCAATTTGAAGCAAGTCATTCTCATAAAGGATTGGATTTAAATCTATCAAATCAGATAATCATTCGTTCAAAATGTCATTTTGAAGATCAAAGTCTCAAAATAATATTTTCTGTAGTGTTACCATATTTGATAAAAAAAGCTCAACCAAGTAAAAATATAAAAATCAAAAAACACACAAGAGCAAATTTATATTTTATAAAAATTTTTTTAATATTTAAAATAAACACTACAAATATTGCTCAACCTAATCAAACTATTGAACTTCTTGAATAAGTTAGTAAAATTAAACCAAGAATAAAAAATATTCACAAAAAAATATATATTTCTACATCTTTTTTATTTTTTAAATAATGAATAAAAAGTCATAAATACGTAATAAGAAAAAAAGCTGTTTGATTTGGTCAATCAAAAATTCACTGAAATCTTCTTATATTTGCTCATTGTATTCAATGATAAATTGGAATACTATCTCAAAAATTCCATGAACTCAAATTCGGAGAAAATCCTAAATAAAGCAAAATTGTTTCTCAAAATACAAACCTTACAAGTATTCATATAAATATTGCTAGTGCTCAAGAAATTAAAAAAATTTTAATATAATAAGATAATTTTTCTTTTAAAAATTGTGCTCAGTGCCTAAAAATTAAAAATACAATTAAAAATTCAAAATCATATCTTCATCAATATATTATAGCCTTAAATCAATCAAAATTAAAAAATGATATTAAAATTAAATAAAATATATAACTAAATATTAAATAATCTAATATTTCAAATTTAGGAAACTTTTTAATTTTATAGAACTCATAAATTAAATTTAAAAAAACAAATCATAAAATAACCTCTTTAAAAATTCCAAAATTTGTTACACCTAATTTAAATTGAAAAAAAACAGATAGTACTACACTAAAAGGAAGTAAAATAATAAGCACTTTTGTGAAAATATTGAACATTCTATATAAATATAATTAAATAAACAAACAAATATCATAGAATTTCTAATTATTAATTTCTAATTTCTAATAAAATTTCAAATGTTTTAATATTAAATTGGCCATAATAAAATAATATTTTAACATTGAATAATTAGTTATTCATTAGTAATTTGTAATTAGTAATTAGAAATTATTATAATGTATCTTAATATATAGTAAGTATAATTATTTTAATTACTTATTTAATTCATTTCAAGATCAAGAAGTTGTATTATTAATTTGTCATTCATTAAATTCCGAACTCCAAAAAATAGTAATAATTCATCATAAAGATGATAATACTAAAGCTAAAACCACAATCATAGAAATTATTTTTCTCATAAATATTTAATAATTAACATTAAAGCTTTCAGAGTTTATAAAAATTTTTTTAGAATTCAAATCAAATTTAATATTATCTGAATTTCATTTATAATTTAATTTTAATGTATCAATATAGTAACCAATATTTTCCATTAAATTTTCAGTATTTTTTACAAAAATAAGTGGGGGAATTATTTCAATTTGAGCTCAATTAAAATCATAGTAATTATTATCTTCACGTTTTACTTTTAAAATCAAATTAAAAAATGAATGATCTTTAAAAATATATTTTCAAGAAATTTCTGTATTATAAGAACGTACTTTTCAATTAAAATTTTTAAAAACATTTTCAAAAGTTATATCATACTCTCAGTTAATAATTTGAGCAAAAATATTTTTAAATCAAATAATTAAAAAATTATCAAGGTTTCTAAAATCTTTTTCTAAAAGTTCCTTCTGAACAAAATTTTTCATTTCAGCGGACATTTTATTATCTAGATTTAATCATTCTGATGAAAATTCAGAATTTGTGTCAGAATGATTAAAATTTGTTAAATAAATTGTTTCAAAAATATTTTTAAAATCATATCTCTCTTCTTTTTTTTCCACACTTTTTTTATTTTTTAATAATTCCAACAAACTTTTCATTTTTTCATCAAGAGAAATAGATAAGCCTTTAAATGTAATTACTGGTTTTCCAAAATAATCATTATAAACAAGATCATATACAACATTACCTTTTGGATTTAATTTAAATTTAAAAGTATTATTTAAAATTTTTACAGAAATTTCATAAAACTTATCTTTTTTAAAATCGTTTAATATTGTAATACTTTCAATATCTAAATTATTAAATTGTGACAAATATTGTGTAACATATTCTTTACTTAATTTTATTTGTCAAGATTTGTCTTCATAAACTAATCAACTTGCTTTTCTATTTTGTTCATTTAATTTTAATTTTAATAGATAAGTTTGATAATTGTTTATAGTGTAAATAATCTGATTTAATTTATTTAAATTTGTTTCAAATAAAATATAATTATTTTTTATTTCTCATTTTATAAAATTATAAAAATCCGTTTTTTTATTTTTTAATTCATTCGTTCATCATTCATGTGTTAATATTAATCAATTCAAAATATCTTTTGGAAATTCTTTATCAGATTCGGGACTATATTCTTTTTTTAACACCAATCATCTCTCTTCCTTTATAAAAAAATTATTTATAATATAATCATTAATCTTTCAAATAATTTTTGAAAAATTATAAAAATTAAATGAAATAGTTTTGAGTTTTTTTGAAGTATCAGAAATTGTATTATAATAATCGTTTGATATTGAAAACAAATAAGAAACAATTTGTGAAGAATTTTTAGAAAAAGTAATATCTCATGAAAGATATTGAATTAAAAAGAATGAGAATGAAAGAAAATCCTCTTTTTGTAAAAATTTATTTTTAATTAAATCTCATAAATAAATATTTAAAAATGAATCTAAATTATCTTCCGAAATATCTCAGAAATTATAAGCAAAATAAATATCAGATAATACTGAAAAATACTCTTTTCATAAAATATTATCTGAGAAAATAGTTTTTATAGCCTTTGTAAAATTATTTTTGTCTTCAATTAATATATTACTATCTTTAGTTAATATGTTTGCAAAATACACCAAATAATAATAGTTTTTAACTATCTGTAGTCATTCATTATAAATATTATCTCATAATCATCTCATTTCTGAGAGAATATTTTTAATTTTTTCTTGATATTCATTTACTAAATAATTATTTTTTTTCTGTAAAGATGGTTGATTATAAATATTTAAAATTTCAATTATATTTTTTACAAGATCATTTTTTAAATAAACATATTTTTTAGAATCATTTAAAAATAAATAAGGATATTTTTTTATTAAATCATCTCACCTTAAATTATTAATTTTAAATTCATCAAAAACATTATTATAAATAGTATTAAACTTAGTTATTTTTTTCTTAAAATCGGTTTTTGTAATTTTTAGAAATTCAATCATGTTATTATTATCTCAAAAAATTTTTTTAAAATAATCATCTTTATTTGTATCAACATAATAAATATTATTTATAGTTGATATTCTTAAAATATCGGCATTTTTTATTTCACTATTATAAGTTGGATTATAATTAAAAAATAGTGATGGAAATAACTGAAAAGAACCATCAATATTATTGTTTGTTATTAAATTTAATTTCAAAAAGGAATTATAAGATAGCACTTTTTGTTCTCATGAAATATTATTAAATAAAAACAACCCTTTTCATAACTGTTCTATAGATAGATTTTCACTTCCTATAAAGTATTTATTAAATATATCATTTAAAACAAAAAAATAAATTCATTCTTTTATTGTAATATGTATTTCTCAGGATTTTATTTTATTTATATTAATAGGATCCTTTTCTTTTGAAATAAAATAAATACCATCTATAGGATTGATTTTTTTATAAAAAATATCTTCACCCTGATTTATTTCATTATCTGCTAAAATAAAAACTTTTGAGGCATTATCATATTTATAAAGTTGTTGTCATGAAGAAAGTATATCTGAAAAATCCTGTTCATTTATTCTATTAAAATTTCTCATATTAAATGATGTGTAAATCAAGAATCCAGATATAAGAATTATTGCCATTCAATATAATATATTTTTCATAAGTAAATTGTTTTATGTTTTTAAATAATGATTTTGGTATTTCAAAATGTTTTAATTTAGATTAATTTAATTGATAATACAAGGTGTCCAATTTTGTTTATATGTATATTATAAAGAATTGATATCTTTTGAAAATAGATTAAGTATTGCAGATCAGATTTTATTATTTATAAAAACGATTCAAATTTCTCTATTATTATCCATAGAATTTGCTGTATAATTAATACTTCAAATGTAAATATATTTTTCGTCTACAACAAAAACTTTAGCATGAATATAAGGTTTTTTAGGAGAAACAATTTTTATTTTATAAGAGTTTAATTCATCTATTAGTTTTTGATTTCATTTTAGCTTTGTTTTGTCTCATAACATTATTTGGATTTCTTTGTCTTCTTTGCTTTTTTGAATAATAATATTTTTTATATTATCATCTTCTATACTTTGAGCATAAATATATATAGATTTTTTTGCGCTTTTTAAAATATCTTCTATTTTAAATCTAGAACAAATAGGAGGAATGATTAAATTTATATTACATAAATTAAATTTATTTCAAACAAAATCATTCGAAAATATTTCTTCTAATATTTTTATATCTTCATTATGGTTTCATAAAATAAAAAATTCCCTATTGGTTATAAAAGTTGAGTGAGTCATATTTCCGGTTCCTATAATATAAAAATCATCTATAATAAATAATTTAGAATGGGTGAATTTATAATTAATATCATTTGCATACACTACCTGAACTCAATTATTTTTTAATGATTCAAAAGCTTTTTTATTTATACTAGAAGATCAGACTACGTTTTTTTCCAAAATAACTTTTACATCAACTCACTTTTTTTTAGACTCATTTAATGCTTGTATTATTCTTTTTTCTGTAAGAGTATACACTTCCAAATACACTCTTTTTTTAGCGTTAACTATATAATTTACAAATTTATCTATTAATAATTTATCTGGTGTAGAAAATATTTCCAAATCTCTTTCTTCTATTTTAGAAATATCAAATTTTTCCGCTCATTTACTAATTTTTTCCTTTTGATCTTCATATTGAGTGTTCTTATTATGAAAATCAAAATATTCATTTGTACAAGAATATTCAAATAGAATACAGAAAAAAATTAGTAAAAAATAGAATTTTTTCATTTTATTTAAAAATTATTTTTAAATCTTTATAAACTATTCAAAAATTATTTAAAACATCTAGTATGACATTTTTTAAATCTTGCTCAAACATTTTTAGCTCATTATTTACTATAGGCTTATTTGTTTTAATAAAAACATTATTATCTATCAATTTTATTGATTGTATATATGAAAATAATTTTTCAGATTTTTTTGAATCCAAAAAATCTCTAATTTTTTTAAAAATCACAGAAATTAAAATATTCTTATTTTTTCAATATTTAGCCAGATCTAACATAAAATATTAAATTAAATAGCAGATTTATAATTACAGCAATACATTTTAAAATTCCTAATTTCTAGTAAAATTTCAAATGTTTTAATATTAAATTGGCCATAATAAAACAATGTTTAGACACTGAATTATTAGTTATTTCATTAGTAATTTGTTTAATATTAATATGGCTTTATTATAGTAAAAATTCAAGAAAAAACAAGTTAAAAAATCACTTTCCCTCCCTTTTTTTTGATTTTTAAAAGTTTTAGACTACAATATTTCTACAAATATTTATAT
>CAZFLS010000046.1:0-8053 GCA_964518815.1 uncultured Candidatus Peribacteria bacterium | reverse complement strand
CAATATATTGGATACAAATGAACAAAAAGATTTTGATTGAAATCAATTACTTTGAAAATCTTCAACAGTATCTACAGATATTTTTGTGGTAAAATTAGATGAATTTTGAGAGCAACAATGGATAAAAACATTATGATGAATTGGTAGCGATAGTGTAAGTAGTTTATTTTTAGATTCAAATGGAAATACTTATGTATTATGAAAATATACAAATGATATTTCCAATACAAATCAGGTAGTTGATTTTGCTTGAAATACTTTATCTTGAAAAACTTCAACTGTTTCAACTGATTTATTTATAACTAAACTAGATAATTCATGAAATCAAATCTGGATAAATACATTTTGATCAAAAGATAATGATTCCATGTCTACAAATAATCTATTTTTAGATTCAAATGGAAATATATATATCTGATGATATTATAAAAATGATACTTCTAATACAAACCAAGTAGTTGATTTTGCTTGAAATACATTACTTTGAAAATCTTCAACAAATTCAAATGATTGATTTATAACTAAACTTGATAACTCATGAAATCAAATCTGGATAAAGACATTATGATGAATTGGTAGTGATTCTGTATATAACTGTTTTTTGGATTCAAATGGAAATATTTATGTATGATGAACTTATACAAATGATAATTCTAATACAAACCAGGTAGTTGATTTTGCTTGAAATACTTTATCTTGAAAAACCTCAACCGTTTCATGAGATTGATATATAACTAAACTTGATAATTCATGAAATCAACTCTGGATAAAGACATTATGATGAATTGGTAGTGATTATATAAGTAGATTATTTTTAAATTCAAGTGGAAATATTTATGTATATTGAAACTACACAAATAATATTTCCGATACAAATCAAGTAGTTGATTTTGCTTGAAATACTTTATCTTGAAAAACTATTGAAATTTCATCTTATAATGCTTTTTTAATAAAAATTGATAATTCTTGAAATCAAGCATGGATAAAAACTATGTGATCAAAAAATATGACTTCTATAAGCAATATTTTATCAAATAAAAATTGAGATTTATATGTTTTTTGAAGTTTTTTTAATGATATTGCAGATACGAATAATGCTACTGATTTTTGAGGAAATACTTTAAAAACAAAATCTTCAGCCTGAACAAATGCTTGGAATATAATGTTAACTAAATTAAATAATTCTTGAAATTATATTTGGACAAAAACTCTTTTATCGAAAAGTGCAATATATTATTGAGGTATTCCAATATTAGACAATGAATGAAATATGTATATTTGATTAAGATATTGCAATGATTTTAATAATTCTAATGATTTAAATGATTTTGCTTGAAATACATTAAGTGGTTCTTATTTTAATCCTGCAAGTAATGCTGATTGAGCTTTAATAAAATTAAATAGTTCTTGAGATCAGGTTTGGATAAAAAATGTATGATGATTATCGGTTGCTGACTATCCTACAAATTTTTCTATAGATGAAAAATGATATATATATGTTTCAGTTTGGTTTGCTAATGATACTAATAATATTTCTCATGCCACTGATTTTAAATGATATCCAACATTATGAAAAACTTCTACATATTCTTCTGATTGATATATTCAAAAAATATTTCCTTAATAAAACTCTCTAAAAAAAAGTAATTTAAGAAATATTAGAATGCTTACATAAAAATCTAAAAAAAACTCAAAATTAAAGATTAAAAAAAATCCTACCATAATTTCTTAAGGCAGGATTTTAATTTAAACACTTACAATTATATCAATAATCAAACTATAAGAAGTGCTATAATATTTATAATTTTAATCATTGGATTAATAGCTGGACCTGCTGTGTCTTTGTAAGGATCTCAAACTGTATCACCTGTAACTGCAGCTTTGTGAGCATCTGATCATTTACCTCAAAAATTTCAAGATTCAATATATTTTTTAGCATTATCCCAAGCTCACCCACCACTCGTCATAGATATAGCTACAAATATACCTGTAACTATAGAACCAATAAGTACTCAACCTAAAGCTTGTTTTGCTATTTCACTATTTACCAATATTCAAAGTCCAAAATAAACAATTATAGGGACCAAAACTGGAATCAAAGCTGGAATTACCATTTCTTTTAAAGCAGCTTTTGTAACAATATCAACTGTGCGACCATAATCTGGTTTTGATTTACCTGTCATAATTCATTTATTTGTTTTAAATTGATCACGTACATCTTCTACTACACTTCAAGCAGCTCTACCTACAGCTTGCATAGATAATGCTCAGAAATAGTAAGGTAAAAGTCATCCTATAAATAAACCAGAAAGTACATAAGGATTATCTATATTATAATTAATTCATTTTGTTTTTTGCGCAAAATCTGCAAAAAGTACAAGCGCGGCAAGAGCAGCTGAAGCAATAGCATATCATTTTGTAACTGCTTTTGTAGTATTCCCTACTGCATCAAGAGGATCTGTAACACCACGAACTTTTTTATCTAATTCTGCCATTTCTGCTATACCTCAAGCATTATCTGTAATAGGACCATATGAATCTATAGTAACAATTATACCTGCCATAGAAAGCATACTAACAGCAGCAATTGCTATACCATAAAGTCATCCTAAAATATAAGCTCAAAGTATTGAAGCAACAATTACTATTATTGGTAATCAAGTAGATTTCATAGAAACTGCAAGACCAGCAATTACATTAGTACCATGGCCAGTTTTACTTGCTTCTGCAATTTGCTTAACTGGACTGTATTCTGTAGAAGTAAAATATTCTGTAATTATAACCATCAAAGCTGTCAAAACTAAACCTATTAAAGATGCAAAATATAAATTCAAACTATTTTCTTTAATTATAAATTGTGTAATAAAATAAAAAGCAATTGCAGCCAATATACCTGATATTATTAATCATTTATATAAAGCAAACATTATATTTTCCTTACCTTTTCAAAGTCTTATAAAAAATGAACCTATAATAGAACAAATTATAGAAGCTCATCATAAAACTAAAGGATATAAAATATAATGTTCATTTCAAGAAAATATTGTAAATCATAAAATCATTGCAGCAATAATTGTAACTACATAAGTTTCAAATAAATCAGCAGCCATACCTGCACAATCTCAAACATTATCTCAAACATTATCAGCAATTACAGCTGGATTACGAGGATCGTCTTCTGGAATTCAAGCTTCTACTTTACCTACGAGATCTGCTCATACATCAGCAGCTTTTGTAAAAATTCATCAACCAAGTCTTGCAAAAACTGAAATTAAAGATCATCAAAAACCGAGTCAAATTATAGCGTGTATAATACTTTCATCTGAAGTATATTTTTTTGCCATAAAATAAAATCATGCAACTCAAAGTAATGCTAATCAAACTACAAGCATTCAAGTAATATTTCATCATTTAACAGCAACATCCAAAGCTTTACTTAATCATTTTTTTGCAGCTTCAGTAGTACGAACATTAGCTCTTACAGAAATATTCATACCTATATATCAAGCAGCTCATGAAAGTACAGCTCAAATAATAAAAGCTATAGCTGTAAGCCAACCTAATTGCGGTACAAGTCAAATTATTAAAAATAATACAATTGCAACTATTGCAATAGTAAAATATTGTCTATCTAAAAATGCTTTTGCTCACTGCTGAATAGCACTTGCAATATCTTGCATTTTTTTATTACCTGTAGGTAATTTAAGAATATAAACAATAAGAATTAATCCGTACAATATAGCTAAAATTGCACTTCATAAAATGAAATAAGGAATATAACTTAACATAAAATAATTGGTTAAAAAGTTAAAATGTATTAAAAAAAAGATTATTTAGAATTAGATTAATTTTTTAAATATATAAAATAATAATTTAATTCTTTATTCTTTTAAATTACCCAAATGTAAAATTATTATAATAAAAAATTTTTTAATGCAAGAATTTGATAAATTTTTAGATTGAATAATTAAAAATAAACAAAAAAATAATCTTAATAAGATCATTTTCTCATATAAAAGAAATATTCTAAAATCAAATAAATTCATCAAAATACTACTCAAGAAAAAATAAGTGATGCAAAAATATTAAAAGAAAAATAAGATCAAAAATTATTCAAAACAATAAAATTTCAGATAGCAGCAATACCTCAAATCAAAAGTGTTCAAATCGTAAAACTTGGAATAAAGTTAAATCTAAAAACATGTCTTGAAGCTATATAAGTGTAAACTAGAAGAATTATTTGAGAAATAAGAGTACTTATAGATGAACCTATAAAAGATAATCTTGGTATCAAGATAATATTTCAAATTATATTTACAATTGTAATATAAAAATTAATTTTGAGTAGTCTTCCCTGCTCTCAAGCTGCTATAAGTAAATAAGTAAAAATTGATGAGATAAAATAAAATAAGAATATAAAAACTGTTATTTTATATGCATCGAGTGAATTAAAAATATATTTTGTATGATCTAGATAATCTTTACTTACAACTAAAGCCAAAATATCATATCAATTTACAAGAGAAAACCCAACAATTGCGACTCAAAATGCAAAAAGTAATTTGTAGGATTTTTTTACATATCCGTTCATTTCATCATAATTTTTATGTTTTATTGCTTGAGTAAAAAGTGGAAGCATTGACTGTAAAAAAAGTCATCAAAACATCATTCATACTTCTACTATTTTACCTGGTACAGAATAAAGTGCTATACTTTCATCTGCATTTTTAGAAGATTCCATAAGCGAAAGTATTATTACATCTACTTTAAAAAATATAGCATTCAAAAACATCGCTAATCAATATGGAATCGATTCTTTTATTAAAGATTTTATTTGAGGTAAATGAAATTCAAAATTTATCTTTTCTACTCATATTGAATATTTATAAATCATTAAAGTCATGATAATATTTCAAAATACTCATGCAAACATAATCCATAAAAATGCGTTGAATTGCATATCTGGATTTCATGTTATCATAGCTTTTGGATAAAGTACAAAAACTATAATAATAATGAAAATAAAGTTTGCTAATTTTCAAACTGTCGTAGAAACAAAGGAATATTCTGTTTTTAAATATGCTTGAAGTAAAGATAAAATTGCACTGTTCATCAATCAAAAATATACAAAAAATCCTGTGATAAAAATTGATGTCAAAGCTAAATTACTATTATATCATGGTAAAAAATAAGCAATTCCTACTGATAAAAATATGATAAGTATTCAAAGTGTCATACGAATTGTCATAATATTTCATATTATACTTTGAACTATCGCTTTATTTTCTTTATTATTTGATATTTCTCTTATTGTAATAGTAAAAAGTCATAAATCTGCAATTACAGCAAAAATTGACATATAGTTATAAATTTTTGAATACAATCAATAATCTGCAACACTTAAGTAATTTGTAAGAACTTTTATCAAAAAAATACTTATAAATGCAGTAGAAAATTTTGCGGCAAGTTGAGCAATAGTATTCCAATATACTTTTTTTGTGGCCATAAATTAGTTTTTGGTTGTTGGTTTATAGTTTTTAGTTTTTATAAAAAATAACATATCTGTAAAAAAAGATTCGGAATTTTATTTTAATTTTAAAACAGAATTCATTAATTTTTTTAATTTATCATCTATCTCCTTATTTTGAAGTACCAAAATTCCCAATTCTACATTTATCTTTTTTCATAATTCTTCAAGTTTTCAAAGCTCATCAATAGTATAAAAACTCCTTTCCATAAATTTAATATTCTCTAAATTTCTAGGAAATGTTTTTTTATATTTTTCCCAATTTGGGACAATTTTTTCAAAATATTTTGACATAAATAAGCTATTAAATATTTAAAATATTAAGAAATAACGGAATAATTCATTTTAGCACTATTTTTAGAGAAACGCGGAAGAACAAAGATATTTGTGTGAAAAGCGCGTACCGAAGCAAGGCGTAGTGTATCTACGACGAGCGAGGAAATGCAAGCTTTAAATGCAAAGATCGAAGTTATTCCGTGTTTCCTTAAATTTTTCATAAGTTTTTAATTTTTTCAAACTGTTCCAAAACCTTTTTTTGTTGAAGAATTTGTTCTGTTTGAACATTATTAGTTTCTTCTAATTTTCTTTGTTTTTCTAATTTTTCTTTTTCATTTTTTTCTCTTAATAAAGCTTCATCTATAACATTATTTATTTGTTTTAAAGATTCAATTACAGCTTGTTTTATTTCTTCTTCAGATAACTTCTGTAATTTTAAAATTCTAGGAAAAAAGAAATTTTCCCATCTATCAATAATTTCTACTTTTTTCTCATCTGTAAGACTATTAAAAATATTCGTTACATTATATTTAACTTCGGCTGAAAGTCATGAAGTCTCAAGAAGTACCTTGAGTCTATAATTATCCATTCACAGTAACTAATTATATAGTAAATTTAAAGCATAATATTATCTATTTGTTTTAAAGTATTTTCTCCACTTCAAGCTAGTAATATATCAAGTTCTTTAAATAAATTTTCACTTATTTTAAATTTTTTATTTTCTAAATCTTTAATAATATTTTCAATTTTATTTATTAAATCTTTAAGAATATCAATATTATCTATTAAATCTAATTTTTGCAAAAGCTCGGAAATATCTATTCATTCAATAGACTGAATACCTAATTTTTCTAAAATTTTTTTAATTTTATCTTTAATAATTTTTTTTAATTTTTCTTTATCAATTTGCTCATCTTGTCTTTGACTTTCTTTTCTTTTTTCCTGCTCATTTTTATTTAATGATTCAATACCCATAAGATTTCTATAAGTAATAAAGTAGTTTGATTTTATACGAAAATCTTATTTATTCAAATTAAAAACAAAATTTTTCTAATTTTTTATTTGCAATATAAAAAAACTGTATTATATTGCCACTAATATAAAATATAATAAATTTTATAATATTTCCCAAATTGTGGTATGTTAAAAGAAAAATTAAAAAATAATCAAAAAAAAATATTATTTAATACGACAAAAACGTATCTTTTAAGATTGATAGAAAAATATAAATTAAGATGATATGAGAAAATTTTTTTAGAAAAAGAATTTAATTATTTAGAAGATATAAATAATGCAGCGGTCACTATAGATAATTTTAATCTTATTACAGAAAACTTAAATTCAAGAATTTTAGATAGTATCCAAAAACTTGAATCAATAAATAATATAGATTTTAACTTTAAGGAAAAATTAACAGAAAAAGTCATATCAT
Source organism: uncultured Candidatus Peribacteria bacterium (assembly GCA_964518815.1). GTDB lineage: Bacteria > Patescibacteriota > Gracilibacteria > BD1-5 > UBA2023 > CAYRGR01. The sequence continues at coordinate 818 of CAZFLS010000046.1, read as the reverse complement.
TTTATGAAGATTTTATTCTTTTGATTGAACAAATAGCGAAAAATCAAGAAATAATAATCCAAAGTATTGATGATTTTTATAAAATTGAAAAAGAAATTGATATAAAAACTGAATCTTTAACAAAATATTGATTTGATAAAGAAGTAAAATATATATTTGATAATTTACAAAAAAATAAACACAAAGAAATTACGATAATTATTTTTGATCAAAATAATTTAAAGAATATAAATGAAACTTATTGACACTATATTGGTCAAGAATCAATTTGGAAATTTGGTTCCATTTTAAAAGAAGAACTTAATAAAAGACAATATAATTATATTTTATCAAATTATTATTGAGGAGATGAGTGGTTTTTGATCTTGATAGATGTAGATAAAAAAGACTCTAAAAAATTTGTTCAAAAAATTTTTAACACAATAAAAGATAAGCTTGTAATAAAAAATTTTAATATAAAAATATGAGCATGTGCTTGAATTGTTTACTACAAACCCTCAGCATTATTTTATGATGAAATTGAATCAAAAAGCTTAATAAAATTGGCGGATTCTCTTGTGCTTAAATCAAAAGTTCAAAAAAGTGGTACAAAATCAGGAAACTCTTATAAATTTATTGATTTTGTAAAACTTTCCAGAAAAAATCTAATGATGTTAAATAAACAAATTCACGTTTTACCAAAAAAATTAAAAGAAGAAACTCTAACAAAAAAAACCTTAAGAGAGCTTTTGAACTTAAGAAAAAAGCAAAATGAAAAAATTATAAAAGCCAGAACCCTTTGAGTAAAAAAAATAATTCAAGATAATATAGAATTATTA
>CAZFLS010000045.1:0-8214 GCA_964518815.1 uncultured Candidatus Peribacteria bacterium | reverse complement strand
TATTTATAGTGATATAACTAAATCTAACCAGTTTTTCTGTTTTATTAAGAAAATATGGTTTTATTTTCTTAATATGCAAAATTACTAAATAATTTTGCTTTATTATAAAATATTATATAATTTTTTAGTTAATTATAAATTTTAAATTATGAAAATAATTCTTCTTTGAGCGCCGGGTGTAGGGAAGTGAACAGTTGCAAAAATATTAAGTCAAAAAACCTGATCTATTCATTTTTCTACTGGACAATTTTTCCGAAAAGCATTAAAGAGTCAAACTGAGTTAGGTTTGCAAATTAAAAATTGCATTGAAACCTGAGATTTAGTTCCTGATAATCTTGTAAAAGATGTTGTAGAAAATGAATTATTAAAAGAAGATTATAAAAAATGATTTATATTAGATTGATTTCCACGAACAGTTAATCAGGCAATAGATTTTAATAAGTTTCTAGCTAAAAATAATTTAAAACTTGATTTTGTGGCTAGTTTGGATATTCCTTTCGATGTTATTATAGAAAGAATTATGTCCAGAAGAACTTGTTCTGATCCCATGTGCCAAGAAATTTATAATCTAAAAATTGAAGAACTTTATCCAAATCCAGACAGTACATGTAAAAAATGTGGAAGCCCAGTAATTCAAAGAGATGATGAAACAGAAAAAGCGATTAAATTTAGATTAGAAGTATATAATCAAAAAACGGCACCACTTATAGATTTTTATAAAAAAGAAGGAAACTTACTCAGTTTTGATTCTACGGATACTGTATGAGTTGCAGAAGAAATAATTAAAGTATTAAATAGTAGATAATTTATTTTTTAATTTTTATTTTATGCTTACAAAATTTAGGAAAGAAATAGATGAAATAGATCATGAAATTTTAAGACTTTTTGCAAAAAGACTTGAAGTAGTTAGAGAAATTTGAAAATACAAAAAAGAAAACAATATAAAAATTATTCAAGGCACTAGATGGCAACAACTGTTACAAGATAGAAAAAGTTTCTGAAAAAATCTCTGAATAAAAGAAGATTTTATAGCGGAAGTATGGTCTTCTATACATGAATTTGCAGTAAAAGAACAAGTTGATCTATATCCAAATGAGATTGAAATGTAATAAAAAGGTTTTTTTACAATACACTATAAAATATATTTTTAGGGAAAATTCCTCTAATTATAAATTTTTAATATTTGAATCAACTGCAATAATATAGTATTTAGATATTAAATCATTGGAATATTTATTGGAAATTATGGGTTAGTACTTAGATATTTTAAATATTGTTTTTTTTAATAGAATTTATCTGATAAATTTATTATAACCTATAATAAATTTGTATTTCTCATTGAAATTTTAAAATTATTCATATAATCCATTTACTTTTTTATATTTTAACTAATTTATTATGAAAGAAAGAACTTTAATATTATTAAAACCAGACGCAATTAATAGAGGTTTGTGTTGAGAGATTCTTAGTAGATTTGAAAAAGCAGGTATTAAGATTGTTGCATCAAAAATGGCAAAACCTGATAAAGATCATTATTTTAAACATTATGAAGAAATTGGTACTATGGTAACTCGTAGATGACAAAAAATATTTGAAATTACAGTTGATATGATGATGGAATGACCAGTAATTGCTTTTGTATTAGAATGATATGAGGTAGTTGAAGTAGTAAGAAAACTTGTTTGAACAACTGAGCCCAAAGCAGCTTTACCTTGAACTATTAGATGAGATTATTCTTACATTGGATTTAAATCAGCAGATGAATTATGAATTTGAGTTAAAAATCTTGTTCATGCATCTGGTAATTCAGAAGAAGCAAAAAAAGAAATAGCATTGTGGTTTAATGATGATGAATTATTTGATTATTAAAAATTTAAATGTGATTAAATTATATAAAAATATTATTTTGATCCTAACAATTTTAAAATATAAAGATTTAAGAATAAATTAGTTTTCAAATGAATTTGGTATGAAAATAATAGCTAATCTAAAACAAAAACAAAGAGTCGATATTTATTTGTCGACTCTTTTTCAGGATAAATCTAGAAGTTATATTCAGCGACTTATTGATAGTTGAGAAATACAAATTAACTGAGCAGTTATTAATAAGAATGTAAAAATTAATGATGAGGATGAAATAGAAATAAATTTTAAAACAGAAAAATTGGATTTAAAAGCTGAAAAAATTCCACTTCATATTGTTTATGAAGATAAAAATTTTGCTATTATAAATAAAGATGCAGGTTTAAATACTCATCCTGTACCTGGTGAAAAATGAAAAAGCGGAACCTTGGTGAATGCTTTGCTTTATCATTTAAAGGATTTATCTTTTATTAATTGAGTGGAAAGACCTGGTATAGTTCATCGTTTAGATAAAGATACAAGCGGACTTCTTATAATCGCAAAAAATGATAAGTATATGAGAGAATTTCAGAGATTGATTGCCGAAAGGAAAATCAAAAAAACTTATATTGCTTTAGTGAACTGAATTATAAAAGAAAAAGAGTGATTTATTGAATCTTATATTTGAAGAGATAAATTTAACAGGCAAAAAATGACTACCAAAGATCCAATTAACCCAAAGCTAGCTCAAACAAAATTTAAAGTTTTGGATTATATTGATAATAAATTTAGTCTTTTAGAGGTTGAACTTTTGACTTGAAGGACTCATCAGATAAGAGTTCATTTATCTAGTATTGGATTCCCAATAGTTTGAGATAAAATTTATGGGAATAAAAAAATTAATGATGAATTTTTTGGTAAATATTCATTAAATAGGCAATATTTACATGCCTATAAATTAGAATTTACTATATTTTGAAATGAATATAAATTTTTATGAGAATTAAAAACAGATCTGAGACGAGTTGTCTTTCTAAGACCGGTCTCAATTTAAAAAATAAAACGAATAATATAAAATCACGCATTGCTTTTATGACGTGAGTTATTTTGTCTGCAACTACAATTTCATTAAATTCTATGGCGGACGATTCTATATTGATGAAATTTAAATGATTAAACTTAAATATCAAAAAACATGAAGATACTATTTGAAATGATTTAAAAATAATTGATTCTTGGGTTGATTTTTTAAATATAACATCTTCCAAAAAAAATATTTGATTAAATTTTTCTCATTTTAATATTTTTCAAGATAATGATAATATACAAGATAATGATAATATAAATGATAAGATTTTTAAATCTTGTTATCAAGATGATACTTTGGATGAGGAAGAATTAAATATAATAAAATTTGAAGATGCAACTTTGGGAGATTTTATGAAATTAAATGAAAATTGAGTAGACTTAATGAGTGTACTTTTTACAAAAATTAATAATGAAAAATTCCCAACTTATAAGGCAGATTTTAAAAATAATAGTAAAGGTGTTGAATGAAACTTGGAAGCTTCTTTTATCTTACCTAAGAATGTTTATAGAGTTAAATGTACCCATAAATATAAAACAAAGAATTGAATTTATAAAAATGTATCTTTAGTCTATAATAAAAAAGAAAATTGATTTTATTTAGACAGAGGGTCTGTTCCAAAAAAATTCTCAAATCAATTCAAACATACTCCTTTGGCTTATTTAATGTTAAGTACATGAGATATAATAAGTATTCTTGAATATAAAGATTTAGGTGAAAATTTTTGACAAGAAGAAGCAAAAGAATTATTGACACAAATTAGAAGTAGAGAAACTCAAGAAGCTATTTTAAAAAGTATCAAAAACTTTAGCCTAACATTTTATCCACTTTCAAAAGATAAAGATGATATAGAGATATTTTATAGAATTTCAAAAATTATTTTTGGTAATGTTTTGTGAAATAAACTGGATATTGCTATAAATAATATAAAATTATGAAAATCATATGGGATAACAATTTCTCCTGAAGAATTGAAAAAGATACGTAAAGCAGAAGAAGAATATGAAAAATGAAATATTATTTTATTTGATAGAATATATTCTTCTTGACCAGAAAGGGATCAAAATTGAGTTCCTTATTGTTCTAGGACGGTTGTAAATGATGCTAAAGAAATATTTTGAATAAATCTTCCTTCGGGTGATGCTAAAGATGTCCAAAAATCTTATGTCTATTTAACAAGACCGTATGAAATTCATAATAATTTTTCAAATATAAAATCAAATGCTAATTTTGCTGATGTTTTTTTCTCAAGTAGAAGTATAATTTGACACAGATGTATAGGTCTGAAGAAGGGAAATAGTTGGTATATTATTGATACTTATTCTACAATATGAAAAAATACACCTATACCACTTGATAAATATTTAAAATTAACAGGTAGAAAAGTAAAAAAGATTGTGGCTTACAGTTTAAAGAAAAAGATAGTTTAGTTTGTTTATATTTTCAAATAATTTAAAATTTTATCAGTAGCACTTAATTCTCATTTTTCATCTTCTTGTATGTATCTAAGAAGGAATTCTCTTATGTTAGATGTTTTTAAAGTATTTATAAGAGGAATATCCAAAACCTTGAAGCCCTTTTGAGTCAATCTTAACCTAAGAAGTACAGGATTTTCACGATCATAAATTATAGAAAAAGTTTCTATTTTTGAATAATCATAAAAACTATCACCAATCTTAATACCATTTTCATTAATTATTACTTCTATTACTTCAGGATAATTATTGTCTACAAGCAAATAAACTCAAACAAACATAAAAACCACAATACTCATAACATAAAGTCCCATGATAAATCACCATATAATAAGAACAAGTGCTATAATTATTGCTAAAGTGTACCAAGATGCACCTCTTTCTTTTTTTGAATTAAATTTCCAATTAAACATAATCTAAGAATTAAGAATTAAGAATTAAGAACTGAGAACTGAGGAATTTTTTATTTTTCATCGGAGTAAAAACTAGGATTTATCTTGATTAAAAGTTAAGTAGTTTGTAAAGAGTAGTGGATTGTTTACAGATTTCAAATAATTAAATTTATTATAAACCATGCAGAAAGTGCTACTACAAAACCTAAAATACCAAAAGTAATAGTGTTTTTTGCTTTTGTTTTATCAGCAGATCATGCTATTCAAGATCATAATGAAAGTTTTAAGGCTCATACAATAATCATAACCATTGCTATAGTTCAAGCAAAACTAAGAATAAAACTTGTACCACAATTTATAGCTTTTGGTATAGAATCAAAAGCTACATTTCATTTTCTTAAATTTTCATAATCAATACAAAGATAGCCATTACTTGCCGCAAATGATGTAGAAATAAATGAAGAGAATGCAATTAATAAAAAAAATATTTTTTTCATAAAGATTAACTAAGTAATAAATTTTAATTATATTTATAATGATTAAAATTGTCCTTTATGGGATGTGAAATAACTTAATTTAAAAATTTTTAAAAAAACAAAAAAGTTTAATTATTATCAGGCACAGTATAATCTATTTTTTTTTAACTCAAAGTTTTTATTTGTTTATTTTTTTATTTTTAACTTTTCAAAATCTAAAAATTACTTATAATGCAAATAATTAAAATGAATTAAAAGAACATTTTTATTATTAGTGAACATTATTTATAGTTCAATAAAATTAATCAATACTTCTTTGAAGGTATAAATAAGCTAAAATAAAATATTTTAAAAAACCAGATTTGATGGGGTATATTATAAAAAGTTTAAAATCAAAAAAATTTATTTTTATGTAATTTTAATATATGAAATTCAATAATCCTATATATGAAAAGCAAGAATTTACTTATGATGATGTATTTTTATTTCAGAATTATTTTAATTGAACTTCTAGATTTAAAAATGTTAATATAAAACCAAAATTTGATTTTGGTACAAGTATACCAATAGTTAGTTCAAATATGAATGCTGTGACTTGAAAAAGAATGGCAGAAGCTCTTGCTAGAATTTGATGACTAGGCATTTTACCACAGGATATGGATATAGAAACTGTTGTTAAAATAATAAAGGAAATCAAAAATTCTTCTATTAAATTTGATACACCAATTACTGTAAAATCAAATAATACTATCAGAGATGCACTAGGTATAATTCATAAAAGATCTCATAATACTGTTATTCTTGTTGATGATAATAATAACAAGCCTATTAACATTTTTACAATTAAAGATTTTAATGATTTGGATCAATATACAAATTTAAGTAGTCTAAAAAAATCTTTTTTAATAACTTGAAATGAGGACATTACAGATCAGGAAGCTTTTGATATAATGGATCAAAAATGAATATCTAGTTTGCCTATAATCAATCAAGAATGAGTTTTATTGTGAATTTTAACAAAAAAACAAACTATAAGAAATAGTATATATTCTCAAACTTTAGATAAAAACTGAAATTTGGATCTGGCAGTTACATTCTGAATAAATAATTTTTTAGAAAAAGCAAAAATAGTAGCGAAATTATGAATCAATATTTTTGTATTGGATACTGCTCATTGATATCAGAAAAAAATGATAGAAGCTATTAAATTATTTAGAAAAGAATTATGAAATAAGCCAATTTTGATAGCTTGAAATATTATTGTAGAAAATTGAGTAAGGGACCTTATAGAAGCTTGAGCAAACTGAATTAAAGTTTGAGTGTGACCTTGAGCAATGTGTACTACTAGAATGAAAACTTGAGTATGACGTCCTCAATTTACAGCAGTTTATAAATGTGCTAAAGAAGCTAGAAAATTAGGATGATTTATTTGGGCAGATTGATGAATAAGAGAACCTAGAGATTTGGCTTTGGCTTTAGCTGCATGAGCAAATCATGTAATGATATGAACTCTTTTTACGTGAACATATGAGTCTACTTGAGATATAAAGTTTGATGAAAATTTTAAAATGTTCAAAGAAAATTATTGAATGGCTTCAAGAAAAGCAGTTAATCTTAGAAACTCTAATTTATCAAACTTTGAGCAAGCAAGAAAATCTTTATTTAAAGAATGAATAAGTTCCTCAAAAATATATATAAAAGAATGAAGGGAAGGGGTATGAGATATAATTGATGAATTTATTACTTGATTACGTTCTGCCATGACTTACGTATGAGCTTATAATTTAGAAGAATTTTACAAAAAAGCTATAATATGAGTACAAACTCATGCCTGATTTTTTGAATGAACATCCCATTGAAAAATAAGATAAATTACTAATTTTTATTAATATAATTAATTTTTATGAGAAAATTTCCTACCTTACAATCAAAAAGTTATTTAATGAACTACGTCTCTTCTAATAAAGAGCAATCAGAAAAAATGGAAACAATAATAAAACAAAGTTGTAATTTAATGGATTGTGTTTCTTTAAATAAAGATACATCAAAGAGAATAAAAGCAATAATAGAATCGAAAGATTATTTAGAAAAAGAATTAATTGCTGAATTAAAACAATTAAATTTCTCTGATTTAAAAAAATTTTTAAATTTTAATTGATCAATAGAAGACCTTTTAAAGTTTATTAGAAATCATTTATGAAGACTTCATTTTATAGAAATTCAAAAAAGATTAAGTAATAGCACAGATAAAGAAGAAACTATTAAAACTTTTAAAAAAGATATACATTTATTGTATTATTATAAAAATTTATTATAGCGATATTTTTAAATTTTTAAATTAGAGAAATCAAAAATAGGGTATTAATTAAAAATAAAAAAAGCTATTTTTTATGTATTAAACTTTTGACTTTATTTTATTAAATATATTATATATCATGTGTAAAACACTTTTTTATTATATATAATTATGTAATAATTAGCTCTGGTTTAAAATTGCGTTTATTTTTTAATTTCTAATTTATATCTTTAAAAATGTAATCTATGATTAAAAGAAAAAAATACGGTAGTGCCATTAACTTTTATGTAAATGAATCACAAAAGAAAAAAATTGAATATATTCTTGAACAAAAATGACAAAATCTTACAGATTTTCTGAGATCTTATATTCAAACAACAATTGAAAAATATGAAGATAAAAATTGAGTTATAAATATATATCAGACATATATCTCATAGTTTTGAGACAGTTTTTTACTCTATTCAATCAAAAGGAGTTTGTGTTTGAATTTTTCAAACAGTATCTCTTATTACACTTACGAATTTTTCTTGTCAGTTAAGTAAGGTAATTTTAAAAATTTTCTCATTATTACTAATATTTTTAACTTTAATATCTTTTAATGTCCTTAAAATTCAAGGATCTATTTTTTTCATCTGTATACTCA